>NZ_JBGFFF010000156.1:0-10258 GCF_056175785.1 Acidovorax sp. LjRoot204 | reverse complement strand
ACCATCGCCCGCGCGCGGGCCGCTGACGGGCGAGTACGCCACCACGTCGGTGGCCGGGTAATGCACGCGCGCTTCCAACCGCTCCTTGCCCTGGTCCACCAGAGCCAGCATCCAGCCGGCCAACACCAGCTTGAAGGTGCTGGCCATGGCAAAACGCTCGTCCTGCCGCCAGCCCAGCGCCAGGCCCGACCCGGTGTCCAGCATGGCCACCCCCAGACGGCCCTGGGCGGCGCGTTCGATGCTGGCGAGGGCATCGTTCCATGCGCTGGCGGTCTGCTCGCGGCGGTCTGAGTTGCTGGCAGCTGCACAACCCCATAAAGGCATGGCCGTGGCGGCCATCAAACCCAAGGAAAACTGTCTTCTTTGCATATCGATTGAAAGCGTAGTGGGGAACAAGGCCCGAACAATACGAGAGTTCAGCCCCCAGCACCATCGACAATAATTGCCAAAAGCCCCAAGAAAAACTTTGACCTTTTGGCAATATGCACCTGCCGCTCAACGCCCTGCGGGCCTTCGAGGCCGCGGCCCGCCACCTGAACCTCACGCGCGCCGCCCAGGAGCTGCACGTGACCCAAACCGCCGTGAGCCAGCACATCCGCAAGCTGGAGGACCGGCTGGGCAAGCCTCTGTTCCGCCGCCTGCCACGCGGCCTGGCGCTGACGGACGAAGGCCAGGCCCTGCTGCCGGTGGTGGTGGAATCGTTTGGCAACCTGCAGCGCGCCCTGGAGAAGCTGGGCGACACCCGCCCGCGCGAGGTGCTGACCGTGGGCGCCGTGGGCACCTTCGCGGTGGGCTGGCTGCTACCCCGGCTGCGCGACTTTCAGCAGACCTGCCCCTTTGTGGACCTGCGCCTGCTCACGCACAACAACCGGGTGGACATGGCGGGCGAAGGGCTGGACTACGCCATCCGCTTTGGCGACGGCGCATGGCACGGCACGCAGGCCGACCGCATCATGGATGCGCCCATGTCCGTGATGTGCTCGCCCGCCTTGGCCCGTGGCCTGCGCACGGTGGCCGACCTGGCGCGCCAGCCCTTGCTGCGCAGCTACCGCACCGACGAATGGACGGCCTGGTTCGAGGCTGCGGGTGCGCCCTGCCCCGTGGTGCGTGGCGCGGTGTTCGACTCGTCCCTGACGCTGGCCGAGGCGGCGGCGCAGGGCGCGGGCATGGCACTGTTGCCAGTGAAGATGTTCGCGCGCGAACTGCAGCAGGGCCGCCTGGCGCAGCCCTTTGCACAAGAGCTGCACCGGGGCGCCTACTGGCTGACCCGCTTGCAATCGCGCACCACCACGGGGGCCATGGCGGCGTTCCGGGACTGGCTGATGTCACAGGCCAGCGTCACAGTGGGTGCCGGGACTGAAGAATTGGGATGATTTTGGCCGGTAGCGCTAGTGGATCATGCGCCAGAAGCTATCAATTACATAGCAAACGTACGCCGTGATGCACGGGGTGCAGCGGTGTCAAAACCCCATCGCCGCCACATCCACCCCGTCCACCTGCCCTGCATCCAGAAACTGCTGGCCATAGCGCAGGTACACCCCTTCGCGCACAAACACCTCGAACAGGTCGGGGTCGATGTGCCCGTTGTCCCGCATCCTGCACATGATGGCCAGCGCCTGCGACAGGGTCATGCCACTCTTGTAGGGCCTGTCTGCGGCCGTCAGCGCCTCAAAGATGTCGGCAATGCCCATCATGCGGGCCTGCAGCGACATCTGCTGGCGCGTGAGGCCACGCGGATAGCCCTTGCCGTCCATGCGTTCGTGGTGGCCCCCAGCGTATTCGGGCACGTTTTGGAGGTGGCGCGGCCAGGGCAGCGTCTCCAGCATCTTGATGGTGGCAACGATGTGGTAGTTGATGGTGTCGCGCTCGGCCTGGTTCAACGTTCCGGACCGGATGGTGAGGTTCTCCACTTCCTCCCCCGTCAAAAAGCTCGTTTGCACACCCTGCGGGTTGCGCCAGTGACGCATGGCGGCAATATCGCGCACACGCTGCTGGTCTTCGGGGCGCATGGCCTCGGTGCCGGTGTTGCTGCGGCGCAGAAACTCGCGGTCTTCCTCCAGCGCATGGATCTCGTGCTGCAGGGCCTGCAGCTCCTGGCCTTCAGCCCGCGCGTCCACCACCGCACGCAGCGCCAGCTGGCGGCGCAGCGCGGCCAGTTCGGCATCGCGCTTGAGCACTTCAAACCGCGTGTCCACCAGGCCGATGCGGTCGTAGATGGTCTGCAGCTTGGTGGCCTTGTCCACCACGTGCACAGGCGTGGTGATCTTGCCGCAGTCGTGCAGCAGGCCCGCCATCTTGAGCTCGTAGCGGTCGCGATCGCTCATCTTGAACGCGGCCAACGGCCCCTCGCGGGTGGCATCCACAGCCTCGGCCAGCATCATCGTGAGGGCGGGCACGCGCTGACAGTGGCCGCCGGTGTAGGGCGATTTTTCGTCGATGGCCAGGTTGATGAGGTTCACGAACGACTCGAACAGGCGTTCGAGCTGCGTGATGAGCAGCCGGTTGGTGAGCGCAATGGCCGCCTGCGAGGCCAGCGACTCGGCCAGGCTCTGGTCGGCCTGCGAGAAGGTGATGACCTCGCCCGTGTCCGGGTCGCGCGCATTGATGAGCTGCAGCACGCCGATGAGTTCGAGGTCGTGGTTCTTCATCGGCACCGTGAGGAACGACTGCGACCGGTAGCCCGTGCGCTGGTCAAACGCGCGTGTGCCCGAAAAATCAAACCCTGCCGCGCTGTAGGCGTCGGCAATGTTCACCGTGCGGTCGTGGATGGCCGCGTGGGCCGCCACCAGCGAATCATTGGGCCCGCCGTCGGCCGTGCGCAACGGTAACAGCGGCAGGTCGATGGGTTTGCCCGTGGTGCCCCCCAGGTTGATGCCCAGCGAGTCGGTTCGCAATATCTCGAACTTGAGCGCCGACTGGTCTTCCGTCACGCTGTAGAGCGTGCCGCCGTCGGCCCCGGTGATGGTCTTGGCGGCCTCCAGGATGTTCTCCAGCAGCCGGTCGATGTCCCGCTCGCGCGAGAGCGCAGCGCCAATGCCGTTGAGCTGCTCCAGCCGACGGAACAGATTGAGAGTGGATTCCTTGCTCATGCGACCACCTTGCAAGCAGCGTTGGTAACCCCGCATCGTAACGAAAGGTGACAGCTATCATCCCCCTTCCTGTTTCAAAAACGCCTTTTTCGTGGACTCGGTCACACCCCGCTATCTCACTGCCGCGCTTTATCAGTTTGTGGACCTGCCAGACTTTGCCGCCCTGCGCGAGCCCCTGCAGTCCCTGTGCGACGCGAACGGCGTGCGCGGCATGCTGTTGCTGGCGCCCGAGGGCATCAACGGCACCATTGCGGGCGAACCGCAGGGCGTGCATGCGGTGTTGGCCTGGCTGCGCAGCGATGCGCGCTTTGCCGCCCTGCAGCACAAGGAGGCGCTGGCCGAGCGCATGCCCTTCTACCGCATGCGCGTGCGCCTCAAGCGCGAGATCGTCACCCTGGGCGTGCCAGGCCTGAACCCCGCACGCAACGCAGGCACCTATGTGAAGCCCGAAGACTGGAACGCCCTCATCGACGACCCGGGCGTGGTGGTGGTGGACACACGCAATGACTACGAGGTGGGCATTGGCACGTTTGAGCGCGCCATCAACCCGCACACGCAGACCTTTGCAGAGTTTCCGGCCTGGGTAGAAAAAGAGAAACAACCCGGCGGCGTGCTGGCGGGCAAGCCCAAAGTCGCCATGTTCTGCACTGGCGGCATCCGGTGCGAAAAGTCCACCGCGTTCCTCAAGTCACAAGGCTTTGACGAGGTGTACCACCTGGAAGGCGGCATCCTCAAGTACCTGGAAACCGTACCCGAAGAATCCAGCCGCTGGCACGGCGACTGCTTTGTGTTCGACGAACGCGTGTCCGTAGGCCATGGCCTCGCACCGGGCCACCACCAGCTGTGCCGATCCTGCCGCATGCCGCTGGGCGAAGCCGAGTTGCAATCACCGCACTACGTGCCCGGTGTGAGCTGTCCGTATTGCCACGGCACCCGCACACCCGAGCAGGAACGCGCCCTGGCCGAGCGCGAGCGGCAGATGCAGCTGGCCCGGCAGCGTGGGCAAGAGCACATCGGCGCGCAGCAACCCGGCCGCCCCACACGCGCTGTGGCCAAGCACGCAGAGGACGATGGCATGGATGGCACAACATGACCGCCCTGCCCGTCCTGTACTCGTTCCGCCGCTGCCCCTATGCCATGCGCGCCCGCCTGGCCCTGGCCGTGAGCGGCCAGGTTTGCGAACTGCGCGAGGTGGTGCTCAAAAGCAAGCCCCAGGGGTTGCTGCAGGCATCGCCCAAGGGCACGGTGCCCGTGCTGGTGTTGCCCAGCAGCCAGGTGCTGGAGCAGAGCCTGGACATCATGCTGTGGGCGCTGCGACAACACGACCCTGAAGGCTGGCTCACCCCCAGCCATGGCAGCCTGGAAGACATGCTCGCGCTGATTGCTGAATGCGATGGCCCGTTCAAGCAGGCGCTGGACCGGTGCAAGTACCCCAGCAGATACCCGGACGCTGACATGGACGCGGAACACGCCCAAGCCGTGGCCTGGTTGGGTGCGCTGGAGGCGCGTCTCTCACCACATCGGCCTTACCTGTTCGGCACCCACGCGGCCCTGGCCGACATGGCGATTGCGCCTTTTGTGCGGCAGTTTGCAGGCATTGATGCCGACTGGTGGACCGCACAGCCGTGGCCCCGCCTGCAGGCCTGGCTGGCGCAATGGCAGGCCAGTCCGCTGTTTGGCCAGGTGATGCCCAAACTGCCCGCATGGGTTG
Organism: Acidovorax sp. LjRoot204; assembly: GCF_056175785.1. Taxonomy (NCBI): domain Bacteria; kingdom Pseudomonadati; phylum Pseudomonadota; class Betaproteobacteria; order Burkholderiales; family Comamonadaceae; genus Acidovorax; species Acidovorax sp. LjRoot204. The sequence goes on along the minus strand of NZ_JBGFFF010000156.1, from coordinate 5,458 downwards.
ACGGTACACAAGGCGTACCGTTCCCGCATGGCACCGGTATGCCAGGCTGAAGCTGTCGCACTGGCCCGCTTGAGATTGGTGCTTTGGGTACCATCTCTTCTACAAAACACCATGCTCCGTGACGCTAGAGGTTGCCACGGAGCAACCCCTCTTCGCTTCATGCAAAGCACAGCCTCCTCAGGGCTTTACCGCGCAGAGCCATCTCCAAGCCACCCCATCGACCCTGTAGCCCCTGCATGAAAATCATCGACGAAATGTTGAACCTGGACCTGCTCACCCACGAGCAGCACCTGCAAATCAGTGCATGGATCGCGCGCTCCGCGTCGCCGGAAGAGATATTGCAAATGCCTGCGCCACTGTGGCAGGCCGTAGAACGCGCCAGCCAGACCATGGGCATCAACGAAGACCTTCTGCGTCCGCCCTCGCTGGACGCAGGGGACATGGTGCTTGGATAGCCAACCTTGTGCGCTTTCATGCGACCAGGTGGGACTGCGCTCGGAGCAGGAACACCGGCGCTGGCAGCCCTTCCCATAACGAAAAAGGCGCTCCCTGGAGCGCCTTTTTCATGCAAGCCCATGCCTCACAGGCATCAAGCCATCGAATAACCAGAGCCTCGCTTGTTGCCACCCTTCAGCGCCCGCACCAACACAGCCAGCAGCACCAAGCCAAACCCCACGAAGCAGATGAACGACCAGTTGGCAATCGAGCCACCCAGGAAGGTCCAGTCGATCGCAGTGCAATCGCCCGAGCCCCGGAAGATCATGGGGATGGCGCGGCTGATGGGGTAGTTTTCGATCATGCCGTAGAAGTCGCGGCCGCAGGTAGCGATCTCCGGCGGGTACCACTGCAGCCAGCTCTGGCGAGCCGCCACAAAGGCGCCAAACCCGGCAGTGATCACGGCCAGCACCGCCCAGCTCATCCACCAGCCCCGATTGCCTCGCGCACTCGCCAGGGCCGTGAATACAGCAACACCAATCAGCGCGTAGCGCTGCACGATGCACATGGGGCAAGGCTCCAGGCCCACCACATGCTGCAGGTACATGCCAAACGCCAGCATCGCCACACAGGCCACGCTGATCAGCGCCAGCACGCGACGCGGGGCCTGATCAATCCAGTTCAACACCATCATTCTTGTCCCTCGAAACCGCAGGTTACCCAGAGAGGCCTCGAAGGAGAAGCAACTCAGATACCGGCGGCGTGATCCAGAAAAACGCGGGCGCGGCGTGGTGTCACCACCAGCGTCTCACCCTCCTTGAAACCCATGTCCTTGAACTGCTGCGCAGGGATCTGCGCTTCGATCAGGGATTCTGGGGACGCATTGTCCGCTGGTTTGTGATCGTCGGTCGGAATAAGTTCCAGGCGCGCAATGGGGCCCACCACAATGGCGCGGCTCAGCTGGGCCACGATGCCACGGGGACGGCCTTCGGCGTCCAGGCCCGCGCCGGGGGAGTAGCGCTCCACGTCCAGGTCGTGCGGACGCACATAGGCAAAGGCCTTGGCGTTCTGCGCCGCCTGGTGCTCGGGCGAGTCGAGCTGCATGCCGTCCAGGTGCACCAGGCCTTCATGGGCGCGGCCGTGGAACAGGTTCACGTCGCCCAAAAAGCCGTACACAAACGGGCTGGCAGGCTGGTCCCACACCTGCTGGGGCGAGCCGCTTTGCTCGATCTTGCCCTGGTTGATCACCACCACGCGGTCCGCGACTTCCAGGGCTTCTTCCTGGTCGTGGGTCACGAAGATGCTGGTCACGTGCAACTCGTCGTGCAGGCGGCGCAGCCAGCGACGCAGCTCCTTGCGCACCTTGGCGTCCAGCGCGCCGAAGGGTTCGTCGAGCAGCAGCACCTTGGGCTCCACCGCCAGCGCACGAGCCAGCGCAATGCGTTGGCGCTGGCCGCCCGACAGCTGCGAGGGGTAGCGCTCGGCCAGCCAGTCCAGCTGCACCAGCTTGAGCAGGTCCATGACCTTTTTCTTGATCTGTGCTTCGCTGGGGCGCTCGCTGCGGGGCTTCACGCGCAGGCCRAAMGCSACGTTCTCGAACACCGTCATGTGGCGGAACAGCGCGTAGTGCTGGAACACGAAGCCCACGTTGCGCTCGCGCACATGCACGTCGGTGGTGTCCTCGCCGCTGAAATGGATGGTGCCCACATCGGCCGTCTCCAGCCCGGCAATGATGCGCAACAGCGTGGTCTTGCCGCAGCCCGAGGGRCCGAGCAGCGCAATGAGTTCGCCGGACTGGATGTCCAGGCTCACATCGCGCAGCGCCTGGAAGTCGCCGAACTGCTTGCTGACGTTACGGATTTCRATGCTCATGTTCTGTTTTCCTTCACACGCCAGCGGGCGCGGGGCGCTCGGGCGGCAATTCGGCGGCGGCCTTCAGGGCTTGTTCTTTGCGGTGTTCGGCAATGGTCTTGATGACCAGGGTGACCAGGGCTAGCAAGGCCAGCAGCGAGGCCGCAGCAAACGCAGCCACGGACTGGTACTCGTTATAGAGAATTTCGACGTGCAGCGGSATSGTGTTGGTCTGSCCRCGGATGTGGCCCGACACCACCGACACSGCRCCRAACTCGCCCATGGCSCGCGCGTTGCASARGATCACGCCRTACAGCAGGCCCCACTTGATGTTGGGCARGGTCACGYRCCAGAAGGTCTGCCAGCCGSTCGCGCCSAGCACGATSGCGGCCTGCTCCTCGTCGKTGCCCTGCGCCTGCATCAGCGGGATGAGCTCGCGGGCGATGAACGGAAAGGTCACAAACACGGTGGCCAGCACGATGCCGGGCACGGCAAAGATGATCTTGATGTCATGCGCCTGCAGCCACGGACCAAACCAGCCTTGCGCGCCAAACATCAGCACATAGATCAGGCCCGCCACCACGGGCGACACCGAGAACGGCAGGTCCACCAGCGTGGTCAAGAAGGCCTTGCCCTTGAACTCGTACTTGGCAATGCACCACGCGGCTGCCACGCCGAACACGAGGTTCAGCGGTACAGCGATCAGCGCAGTGATCAGCGTGAGCTTGATGGCCGACCAGGCATCGGGCTCGCGCAGGCCTTCCAGGTACGCGCCAAAGCCCTTGCGCAGCGCCTCTGCAAACACGGCGGCCAGTGGCAGCACCAGGAACAGCAGCATGAAAGCCAAGGCGATGGCGATCAGCGTGTAGCGGACCCAGGGCGCTTCGGTCGTGCCCGCCTGGGCGCGGCGAATGGTTCGGGAGTTGTTGCCGCTCATGCTGGTGCCCCCGCGTGACGGCGCTGCCAGGCTTGCAGCGCGTTGATGATGAGCAGCAGGATGAAGGAGATGACCAGCATCACCACAGCCACGGCGGTGGCGCCGGCGTAGTCATACTGCTCCAGCTTGCCGATGATGATGAGCGGCGTGATCTCCGACACCATGGGCATGTTGCCCGCGATGAAGATCACCGAGCCGTATTCCCCCACCGCCCGCGCAAACGCCATGGCAAAGCCGGTGAGCAGCGCTGGCGYGATGGAGGGCARGATSACCTTGGTGAAGGTCTGCARSCGCGTSGCGCCCAGSSASGTGGCGGCTTCYTCSAGYTCCTTCTCGGCGTCTTCSAGCACSGGCTGCACSGTGCGCACCACRAACGGCAGGCCGATGAAGATSAGCGCAATCACRATGCCCGCAGGCTTGAACGCGAGCTGGATGCCCATGGGCTCCAGAATGCTGCCCACCCAGCCGTTGCCTGCCAGCAGGGCCGTGAGCGAGATRCCKGCCACSGCSGTGGGCAGCGCRAACGGCAGGTCSACCAGCGCATCGACGATSYKCTTGCCCGGGAACTTGTAGCGCACCAGCACCCACGCGATCAGCAGGCCAAACACCAGATTGACCAGCGCCGCGAGAAACGATGCGCCAAAGGTCAGCCGGTACGACGCCAGCACGCGCGGCGCGCTGATGGCCGCCCAGAACTGGTCCCAGGTGAGCGTGAAGGTCTTGAAGATCAGTGCCGACAGCGGGATCAGCACGATGATGCTCAAGTAGAAAAGGGTGTAGCCCAGTGACAGCCCGAAGCCGGGCAGCACGCGCTTGGGCGCGCGCCGTCCGGCCGGGGCTGCGGCCACAGCGGTCGCAGTGGTCATAGATGCAGTGGTGAGTCGGGAAAAGCGCTGGGCCTATTTACTTGGCGCCGGGCGTGTACAGCTTGTCGAACTGGCCACCGTCATTGAAGTGCACCTTCTGCGCTTCGGTCAGCGAGCCGAAGTACTTGGCCACCGTGAACTGCTTGAGCGGCTTGAAGGTGTCGGCGTACTTCTTGAGCACGGTCTCAGAACGGGGGCGGATGGCGTGCTTGGCTGCGATCTCTTGCGCTTCTTCCGAGTACAGGTAGTCCAGGTAGGCCTTGGCCAGCTGGGCCGTGCCCTTCTTGGCCACGGTGCGTTCCACCACGGCCACGGGGTTTTCAGCCACCACGCTCACCGAAGGGTAGATGGCATCGACCTTGCCCGCGCCAAACTCGCGGTCGATGGAGACCACCTCGGATTCGAAAGTGATCAGCACATCGCCCTGGTTGCGCTGCAGGAAGGTGGCCGTGGCATCGCGGCCGCCCTTGGCCAGGATAGGCACGTTCTTGTACAGCTTGCCGACAAACTCGGCGGCCTGCGCCTCGGTGCCACCCTTTTCACGCACGGCGCCCCAGGCGGCCAGGTAGGCATAGCGGCCGTTGCCGCCGGTCTTGGGGTTGACCACGATCACCTGCACGCCGGGCTTGATGAGGTCGTCCCAGTCTTTGATGTTCTTGGGGTTGCCGTTGCGCACCAGGAACAGCATGGTCGAAGTGGTGGGCGATGCGTCGTGCGGGAACTTCTTGGCCCAGTCCTTGGCAACCACGCCGTTGTCCGCCAGAAACTGTACGTCGGTGGTGGTGTTCATGGTGACCACGTCAGCAGCCAGGCCGTCGTTCACGGCACGGGCCTGGGCGCTGGAGCCGGCGTGCGACTGGTCGATCTTCACGTCCTGGCCGGTGGTCTTCTTGTAGTGCGCAGCGAAGGCCACGTTGTAGTCCTTGTAGAACTCGCGGGCCACGTCATACGACACATTGAGCAGCGAATTTTGAGCGGCAGCCATGCCGCTCGCGGCCAGGGCCAGAGAGGCCAGGAGGGTCTTGAGTTTCAAAGAAGTCATGGTGAAGTCGCCCAAAAAATGCAGGAGATTCCGCATTGTGCGGACCACCCCTTAAAACTCAAAAGAATATATTCTTGTTAATTAATCGAGAATTGGCATATAAGCATCTCGAAGGGCGTGCCGGCGCCATGGCCCCAAACCGCACACCAGCTGCCCGGGCCTGACATTTCGGTTCCTGCAGGCTCCAAGCGCTGGTAACACATGCGCAGACAGCTATCAATTAGACAGCAATCAGGCGGCGGCCGGAGAAACCTGCGAGTACCCTGCAGCTGGCTGGATGGTGCTGTGGTCGCCCTCCAAAGACTGCAGCAACGCCCAGCCCAGCGG
>NZ_JBGFFF010000155.1:0-10290 GCF_056175785.1 Acidovorax sp. LjRoot204 | reverse complement strand
AGGTCGGCGCGGCCGATCAGGTCGTCGAACTTGCGGATGCCCAGCTGGGCCATGATCTGRCGCACTTCTTCCGCGATGAAGAAGAAGTAGTTCACCACATGCTCTGGCTTGCCAGAGAACTTCTTGCGCAGSWCGGGGTCYTGYGTGGCCACGCCCACSGGGCAGGTGTTCAGGTGGCACTTGCGCATCATGATGCAGCCYTCSACCACCAGCGGSGCCGTGGCAAAGCCGAACTCGTCRGCRCCCAGCAGYGCGCCGATGGCGACGTCGCGGCCGGTCTTCATCTGGCCGTCGGCCTGCACRCGGATGCGGCCGCGCAGGCGGTTCAGCACCAGCGTCTGCTGGGTTTCGGCSAGGCCGATTTCCCACGGACCGCCCGCGTGCTTGATGGACGACCAGGGCGAAGCGCCCGTGCCGCCGTCATGCCCTGCGATCACCACATGGTCGCTCTTGCACTTGGCCACGCCTGCGGCGATGGTGCCCACGCCCACTTCGGAGACCAGCTTGACGCTGATGCCTGCGTGCGGTGCGACGTTCTTCAGATCGTGGATCAGCTGGGCCAAGTCCTCGATGGAGTAGATGTCGTGGTGCGGCGGTGGCGAAATCAGGCCCACACCCGGCACGCTGTGGCGCAGCTTGCCGATGTAGTTGGACACCTTGCCGCCAGGCAGCTGRCCGCCCTCGCCSGGCTTGGCSCCCTGSGCCATCTTGATCTGKATCTGRTCRGCSGAMKRCAGGTACTCSGCCGTSACGCCRAAGCGSCCCGACGCCACCTGCTTGATRCGSSWGCGCAGCGARTCGCCGTCCTKCAGGGGCAGRTCGACCTCGACGTTSKCSGCGCCGATCACGCTCTTSAGCGTGTCGCCCTKCTTGATCGGGATGCCCTTGAGYTCGTTGCGGTAGCGTGCCGCGTCCTCGCCACCTTCACCGGTGTTGCTCTTGCCGCCAATGCGGTTCATGGCCACCGCCAGTGTGGCGTGCGCCTCGGTGGAGATGGAGCCCAGCGACATGGCGCCCGTGGCGAAGCGCTTGACGATTTCCTTGGCGGGTTCGACCTCATCAATCGAGATCGCCTTGGACGGATCGATCTTGAACTCGAACAGGCCGCGCAGCGTSAKRTGGCGSYKGYTCTGGTCGTTRATGAKCTGYGCGTATTCCTTGTASGTGTTCCAGTTGTTGGCGCGCGTGCTGTGCTGCAGCTTGGCRATSGCGTCRGGYGTCCACATGTGSTCTTCRCCRCGSGYGCGCCAGGCGTAYTCGCCRCCGGCGTCSAGCATGKTKKMGAGCACSGGGTCGTCGCCRAACGCGGCCTTGTGCATGCGGATGGCTTCTTCGGCGATCTCGAACACGCCGATGCCTTCCACACGGCTGGCGGTGCCGGTGAAGTACTTGCCCACGGTTTCCGTGTTCAGGCCGATGGCCTCGAACAGCTGGGCGCCGCAGTAGCTCATGTAGGTGCTCACGCCCATCTTGGACATGATCTTGGACAGGCCCTTGCCGATGGCCTTGACGTAGTTGTAGATGGCCTTGTCGACCGACAAGTCGCCGCCCAGGTCCTTATGCATTTCGGCCAGGGTTTCCATGGCCAGGTAAGGGTGCACAGCCTCGGCGCCGTAGCCCGCCAGCACGGCGAAGTGGTGCACCTCGCGCGCGGTACCCGTTTCGACCACCAGGCCGGCCGTGGTGCGCAGGCCTGCGCCCACCAGGTGCTGATGGATGGCCGACAGCGCCAGCAGCGCGGGGATGGCCACCTGCGTGGCGCTCACCGCGCGGTCGCTGATGATGAGGATGTTGGCACCGCCCTTGATGGCATCCACGGCCTGCGCGCACAGCGAGGCCAGCTTGGCTTCCACGCCCTCACGGCCCCAGCTCAACGGGTAGGTGATGTCGATGGTCGCGCTCTTGAACTTGCCTTGCGTGTACTTCTCGATGTCGCGCAGCTTGGCCATGTCGGCAAAGTCGAGCACTGGCTGGCTCACTTCGAGCCGCATCGGCGGGTTGACCTGGTTGATGTCCAGCAGGTTGGGCTTGGGGCCGATGAAGCTGTTCAGCGACATCACGATGGCCTCACGGATCGGGTCGATCGGCGGGTTGGTCACCTGGGCGAACAGCTGCTTGAAGTAGTTGTACAGCGGCTTGTTCTTGCCCGACAGCACGGCCAGCGGGCTGTCGTTGCCCATGGAGCCGATGCCTTCTTCGCCGTTTTTGGCCATGGGCGCCATCAGGAACTTGATGTCTTCCTGGGTGTAACCAAAGGCCTGCTGGCGATCCAGCAACGGCAGGCCGGCAGCCACAGGGACCGCGGCGGCTTCGCCCGTCTCGAYGCTGTCCAGCTTGATSCGCAGGTTYTCGATCCACTGCTTGTAGGGCTTGSTGTTGRCGAKGKTGGCYTTSASCTCSTCGTCGTCGATCATGCGGCCYTGYTCCAGGTCGATCAGGAACATCTTGCCGGGCTGCAGGCGCCACTTGCGCACGATCTTSTKCTCGGGCACGGGCAGCACGCCCGACTCSGAGSCCATGATGACCAGRTCGTCGTCGGTSAYGCAGTAGCGSGAGGGGCGCAGGCCGTTGCGGTCCAGCGTGGCGCCGATCTGGCGGCCGTCGGTGAACACGATGGAAGCGGGACCGTCCCAAGGCTCCAGCATGGCGGCGTGGTATTCATAGAAGGCGCGGCGGCGCTCGTCCATGGTGGTGTGCTGCTCCCAGGGCTCTGGGATCATCATCATCACGGCCTGGCTGATGGGGTAGCCGGCCATGGTCAGCAGTTCGAGGCAGTTGTCGAACGTGGCGGTATCGGACTGGTCGGCAAAGCTGATGGGGTAGAGCTTTTGCAGGTCAGCAGCCAGCACGGGCGATGCCATCACGCCTTCGCGGGCCTTCATCCAGTTGTAGTTGCCCTTGACGGTGTTGATTTCGCCGTTGTGCGCCACATAGCGGTACGGGTGGGCCAGCGGCCACTCGGGGAAGGTGTTGGTGGAGAAGCGCTGGTGCACCAGGCCGATGGCCGAGACGCAGCGCTCATCCGACAGGTCTTTGTAGTACACGCCCACCTGGTCGGCCAGCAGCAGGCCCTTGTAGACCACGGTGCGGCTGGACATGGACGGAACGTAGTATTCCTTGCTGTGCTTGAGCTTGAGCGCCTGGATGTTGGCGCTGGCCGTCTTGCGGATCACGTACAGCTTGCGCTCCAGCGCGTCCTGCACGATCACGTCATTGCCACGGCCGATGAACACCTGGCGCAGGATGGGCTCCTTCTTGCGCACTGTGGGGGACATGGGCATATCCACATTCACCGGCACATCGCGCCAGCCCAGCAGTACCTGGCCTTCGGCCTTGATGGCGCGCTCCATCTCCTGCTCGCAAGCCAGGCGCGAGGCATGCTCCTTGGGCAGGAAGATCATGCCSACRCCGTATTCGCCSGSCGSRGGCARSGYCACGCCYTGCTTGGCCATYTCTTCGCGGTASAGSSSGTCRGGSAKCTGGATCAGGATGCCGGCGCCRTCGCCCATCAGCGGGTCGGCACCCACCGCGCCACGGTGGTCGATGTTTTCCAGAATCTTCAGAGCCTGCGTCACGATGTCGTGGCGCTTGATGCCCTTGATGTGGGCCACAAAACCGAGGCCGCAGGCGTCGTGTTCGTTACCCGATGAATACAAACCGTGTTGTTGCAGATGCTGGATCTCGGCAGCCGTGGTCATGGCGCACTCCTATATTTTTCGCAGGGGAGCCGAGGTTAGTGCATTGCAGCATATTTTGGCAAGCAATTTAATTGGGGTCAGATTCCAATTAAACAAACCAGAACTCACACAAGCATATTATTGGGGACATATTAAAATTAATAGCAATGAGGCCAATAATTTCATGCGCCTCCGTCGGTTTTCGCATGATTTTTTTCCATTCGAGGCCTGCCAGGCATTCCTCGAGTCACGCGGCGCAGGGTCTGCTGTTGCAGGCCCGCAAGAAACTCGGTATCGCCCAAAGCCCAACCGCTGAGCGCCGAGTCGGTCAAAGCCGTTTGCACCGACGCCCCCAGGCCCGCCTGAACCAGTGCGGCATAGGCGGCCTCGCGCGCAAACGGGGTGTTGCCCAAAGCCCAATACAGGGCATGGGGCGTCAACCACCGGTCGTTGCGCAAGCCCAACCAATGTGCATGGCTGGACCAGGCGTAGTCAGCGGGCTGCTGCACCAATCCGGCCCGCACAGGGTTGAGGTCCAGGTACACCATGCACGCCAGCAAATACCGTTCCGGCTGCAATACCGTGGAACGGTAGCGCCCCTCCCACAAAGTACCTGTGCGGGCATGTCGGCGGTTGAAGTACTGCACATACCGGCGCCCCACTGCCTGCATCATCTGGGGCAGTCCGTCTTGTGAGGCTGGCGTAACCAGCAGGTGAAAGTGGTTGTCCATCAGCACATAGGCATGGACGGCCACGGCATATTTCTGCGCGTTGTCCATCAACAGCGCCAGCAGCGCGTCGAAATCTTCCACTCCGTGGAAGATCGGCTGGCGGTTGTTGCCCCGCAGGATGACATGGTGCAAATGACCCGGCAGGGTCAGGCGTGGCAAACGGGCCATGGGTCTTGATCAGGAATATGGGAGTTACGATCATAGACCTGTCCCCTATTTCTCATCGATGCAAGCTGGCGACGCCCATCATCCGCCACGAAGATAGCGAGGCGCATGCTTGATTCTGGCCTGCCCTTGCGCGCCTTTTGGGTACGCGTCAATGCGTAGCCAAGTTCTCCACTGGGTCTGCCACCACACCAATGCCAAACCGCGCCCCCATGGCGTGTTCCAGGCCAAATTCGCCGAGAAGCGCCCGCAACCGCTCGGCCGCGCTGCGTTTTTTCTGTCCGGTGTAGCGCGCGATGATGAGTTCATTCTTCATGCTGTGCTCCCATCCCACCAGCTCGGTCACAGTGACCTGGTAGCCATTGGCCTCCAGGTACAGGCAGCGCAGCACATTGGTCACCTGGCTGCCGAGTTCGCGGGTGTGCAAGGGGTGACGCCACAGTTCCGCCAGGGGCGTGCGCGCCAACTGCAAGGCCTTGCCTTGGCGCAGGCAGGCTGCCATCTCCGCTTGGCAACAGGGCACCAGAACCATGGCCCGGGCCTTTTTTTGCAGCCCGAAGGCAATCGCGTCGTCAGTGGCGGTGTCGCAAGCATGCAAGGCGGTGACCACATCGATCTGGTCGGGCAACTCACGGGCATCCGCAGACTCGGCCACGGATAGATTGAGAAACGACATCCGCTCAAAATGAAGGCGCTGCGCGAGCACCCGCGACTTCTCTACCAGTTCCGCCCGGGTCTCCACCCCGTAGATACGCCCGTGGCCCAGAGCCTTGAAGTACAGGTCGTACAGGATGAAACCCAGATAGGACTTGCCCGCGCCGTGGTCCGCCAACGTGGGCCCACCGCCTTGGGCGGACAGCTCCGTGAGCAGGGGCTCGATGAAGTTGAACAGGTGGTACACCTGCTTGAGCTTGCGGCGTGAGTCCTGATTGAGACGGCCATCCCGCGTGAGGATGTGCAGCTCCTTGAGCAGCTCTACCGATTGGCCAGGGCGCAGTTCCTGCAGCTCAGCACTCTCGTTCTTGGATTTTCCCGCATCGCGAATTCGCTTGTCGGTCGTCACTGCAGATGGGTTCTTTTTATTCATAAACCGGTGCCTTGTGCTGGCGGATTGTCATCGCTGGCGGCAGTGGCGGCCATGTTCGCACCGCCTTTGTCATGAGGGCCCACGTCCAACGCCAGCCAACCGGCCATGCCCATCTCTTCAAGTACTTCCATGTTGCGCTCAAAGATGGTTTCCGCCTCGGGAAAGACCGACACCGCCCGATCAATGCTGGCCTCGCGCAACAAGTGCAGCGTAGGGTATGGAGCGCGATTGGTGCAATTAGTCACGTCGTCCGCATCTGTGCCGGCGAACTGAAACTGCGGGTGAAAGCTTGCGACCTGCAGCGTGCCCGCCAACCCGAGAACGTGCACCACGTCCTCCACGTCACCAAGAAAGTCGTTGAAATCCAGAAAATCCTGCAGGCAATGCGGCATCACCAGCAAGGTGGTGTCCCTGACTTCTGCGGGTGTTTTTGCGAGCGCCTGAAGTTCTTCGCGCAACACCTCCAGCACATCCTCCCCGGTCGTGGCCAAGCTCACCACATAGTGAATTTGCCCTTTGACATGCACCGACTTGGCAAATGGACAGAGATTCAATCCAATGACGGCCCGCTCCAACCACCAGACAGTGTCCTGGACGTAGGTATCAGTGGATACAAAATGGGGGAGCGCCTTAGCGGCGTTGGTGGAGGAAGATGTCATGGGTGCGCGCAGAAGCGCAGGGATAGAGTTGGGATTTTATCGGTGTGAGTTGTTGGCAGATCTCGCGACAGCGGCGGTCCAATCTGGAAACCTCATGGACCCCTCAGTGCACGCTCACATCGGCGGGAGGGCAGCGGAGGAAAAGAATAGATACGCAAGCCCACACAGCAAATACGCTTCAGGCGGCCACATCTAACGGAGCCTGAAGTCGCGCGACACCAGCGACGCCCCCCCCCAAAAAATCAACGCATCTCGCTCCACCTCGGAACCGTGCGCTATTCCTGCAGGAGTCGGCGCCCTGTCAGGCGCTCATGCTCCCGCACCGCAAAGCGGTCCGTCATCCCGGCAATAAAGTCGGCCACCGCCCGCGCTCGCCCATAGCTATCGCCCTCCAGGGCTCGCGCGGTAAAGGCAGCTTTCATTTCGTGAGGCTGGGCCATATAGGCATCGAACAACTCACGCACGATTTTTTGGGCATGGCCCGTAGTCTCCATGACCCGGGGATGCCGGTACAGATGCTTGAAGAGGAACCGCTTGAGTACGGTAGAGCGCTCGCGCATCTCACCACTGAAGCTCACCAGAACTGGAAGCTTCCGCACCTCATCGGGATGGGCTGGCGCATGCTCGTGCAGCGCGGCTTTTGTGGTGTCAATGACGTCGTACACCTGCGCACTCAGCATCCGCCGTATCGCCTCGTACAACAAGCGGCGCTGCATTGATGGCGTGGCGAGGCCGGGATGCTCCATCTGGGCTGCCGAACGGTACGCATCAAACAAGGGCACTTCTTGCAGCTGCGTCAGAGTAATCAACCCAGAGCGCACGCCGTCATCGATATCGTGTGCGTTGTAAGCAATCTCGTCGGCCAAATTGCACAACTGCGCCTCCAGACTCGGCCGCTCATTGCGCAGGAAGCGGGCACCAACACCATTGGGCTCCTCACTCTCCAACTGCAAAGCATGAGTGCGCGAGCAGTGTTTGAGAATCCCCTCTCGGGTCTCGAATGTGAGATTGAGTCCGTCATACAACGGGTATCGTTCTTCCAGCTTGTCCACCACTCGCAAGCTCTGCAAGTTGTGTTCAAAGCCTCCAAAGTCGGCCATGCAGCCATTCAAGGCGTCCTGCCCCGCATGCCCGAACGGGGTATGCCCCAAGTCGTGGGCTAACGAGATGGCCTCAACCAAGTCTTCGTTAATCTGCAGCGACCGTGCGATGGATCGCCCGAGTTGCGCGACTTCTAACGAATGAGTTAGCCGGGTACGAAACAGATCCCCCTCGTGGTTGAGGAAGACTTGTGTCTTGTAGACAAGCCGTCGGAATGCCGTGGAATGGACGATTCGGTCGCGGTCGCGCTGGTATTCAGTTCGAGTGGGCGGCGGACACTCCGAATGACGCCGACCGCGGGTCTGCGCGGGGGCAGATGCGAAGGGCAACAGATCTACGAGCCCAATCACCTTAGTAGCCCCTCATCAAACGGCACCTACGCTTCTCGAAAAAGCAATCCAAGCAACCACAAATATTCACTCGCAGCAGGCATCAATAACTTCACGGACCAAGGAGTCTGGCGCCGGGCGCACGAGTGCTCTACCAGGGCCATCGATCACAACAAACCGAATTTCGCCTGCTTCGGCTTTTTTATCAATCCGCATCAACTCCAAATATCGACCGGCGTTGTCGTTAGCATCTAATACTGGCCCTTTGGTGGGTAAACCAGCGAGCTGGATCAAGGAGATCAGCCGCTGAACAAAGTCAGCGTCTACCAACCCCAAGCGTCGGGAGAGTTCAGCGGCCATGACCATCCCGGCCGAAACGCCCTCTCCATGTAACCAAACACCGTAGCCCATCCCTGCTTCAATGGCGTGACCAAAAGTGTGACCAAAGTTCAATATAGCGCGCAAGCCTGACTCCTTCTCATCCTTGCTTACGACCCAAGCTTTGATCTCACAACTACGCTGAACCACATGAGCAAGTGCCGCGGCCTCCTTGGCCATAACTGCGTTCAAGTTTTGCTCCAGCCATTCCATGAAGGCGATATCTGCAATCGGCCCATATTTAATAACCTCAGCTAAACCAGCGCGAAGCTCACGATCAGGCAGAGTACTCAATGTACAAAAATCGCAAATGACCAGTTGGGGCTGGTAAAAAGCCCCTATCATGTTTTTCCCCAACGGATGATTAATCGCAGTTTTCCCACCTACCGAAGAGTCAACTTGAGCGAGCAATGTCGTGGGCAACTGTACAAATGGTATACCACGCATATAGGTGGCAGCCGCAAAGCCTGTTAGATCACCAACCACACCGCCACCAAGAGCGAACAGAGTCGTCTTTCGATCACATTGCCAACTCAAAAGTGAGTGAAATATATTGTTTAAAGAATCCCAACTCTTGTGAGACTCACCATCCGGCAGCTCGATAACACGAACGTCTTCGAATATTCGAGCTAGAGAGTTTTTTACTCGATCTAAATGATACCCAGCAACAATAACATTTGTAACAATTACAGCCACCCGAAAATCGGGAACAATACCTTCGAGAGACTGAACCAAGTCGATGTTTTCACCCACTAGTATTTCATAAGTTCTATCACCTAAATCAATATTGATCACATTCATATTTTATCACCTGCACCAAATTAGAGTCACCAAAACAAAAAAGGCCAATATAAAATTGGCCTTTTATTTAGACTACAGCATCATCATGGGCAAGCCACAGCACCGCCGTCTTTAATCGTCACTGAAACAGTTTGCTTAACGAGTTTTGAGTCGTAAACGTCGATTGGAATCACCTTATCAGCAGTTACACATCTCGGACCCGTGGTGGAATCAGGAAGGGTCGCTGTCAGCGTGTTGGCAGCTACGGAGAGTGTGGTGAAAAAGGCTTTGTCAGCCGGACTCACCAAGGGAGTATAAGGCGCAGTACCTCCTGCGATCAAATAAGTAAGAGTTGTGGAAGTCGCACTCTTTTCATCCACTGTTTGATTAGCAGGTGAAACCTGCAAAACGTTAGTGGTCACAGTGACAGAAACTACTACTGAGGTACCAGCTGCATCCGTGATCTTGATATCAGATGCACCTTGAGCGACAAGTGAAACCGACACAGACGAGCCGGAGATAGTCGCTGTAGCAACAGCGGTGTTAGTTGAACTCACGGTGTACGGAGCCACGCCACCGTTGACGGTCACGGCATTACTAGTACCAGCAGGTCCAGTGATAGAAGCAGGCGAAACCGACATTGTGCCCACCTGCACTGTGGCCGCGATACTCAACGTAGCACCTACCGCGTCAGTGATCAAAATAGTCGCAGTTCCTGCCTTCGGAAGTCCCAGAAGCGTCACCGTAGATCCAGAGATAGATGCACTGACAATGCTTGTATCTGAGCTGTTAACAGAATATGGACCAACACCACCCCGCACATTGAACTGAAGGGACTGGTTTGGCCGCAATGTAACTGCAGTTCCAGCACTGCTGACCAAGGGAACCGCTTTAGCGGTCACAGTAATTTTCACTTGCTGGACAGGGAGACTCTCGTCGTATACCGTTAACGTTGAAGTCCCGTCACTATTTCCAGAAATAAATAGTATCCCGTCAGCTGAAAGGAACGCACTAACGGAAGCATCGGAACTGATTACACCATAAGGTGCCTTACCGCCACGCACTTCAATATCTGTGGACCCACTAGCGCCCACAGGCAAACTAATTGCGCTTACAGGGGGGTAGACTCTCAAGGTTGCGGATGGACCATTAGGGGTACCTCCACCGCCGCCACCGCCGCCACAAGCGACAACCAGCATACTAACAGTGACAGCAAGCAGGGCTTTAAATAGTTTTTTCATAATCTATTGATAGAAAATTAATTATTTCCTAGGGCCATTATCTGAAATTACCTTCGGCGTAATGAACACCAGCATTTCACGCTTGGTRGATTCTTTGGTTCGATTCTTAAACAAATTACCCACTACAGGAACATCACCAAGC
>NZ_JBGFFF010000154.1:0-10349 GCF_056175785.1 Acidovorax sp. LjRoot204 | reverse complement strand
AGGCCACACAGCAAAAAGCCCGGCACGCCGGGCTTTTTGCTGTATGGGTGCTGCGCCGGTGGGGCCGCGCAGCACCTGGGGCCCTGTCACTTCGGCAGGATCACCTTGTCCACCACGTGGATCACGCCGTTGCTGGTGAATACGTCGGTGGCCACAATGCTGCTGGTGCGCATGTTCTGGTCGGTGATCACCAAGCTGGCGTTGATGGTGAAGGTCTGGCCCTGCACGGTGGTGATGGCGGTATTGACGGGCACTTCGGCCTTGAGCACGCGCGCGGGCACCACATGGTAGGTCAGCACCTGGGTCAGCAGGGTCTTGTTGGCCAGCAGCGCGTCCTTGGTCACGCCCAGCTCGGTCAGCAGCGCAGCAAACGCGGCGTTGGTGGGGGCAAACACAGTGAAAGGGCCAGCGCCTTGCAGTGTGCTCACCAGGCCCGCGGCCACTACGGCCTCGACGAGGATGCTGAAGTCCGGCAGGGCCGAGGCCGTGGCCACGATGTCCTTGTCGGCGGGCAGCAGCACCTTGTCCACCAGATGCACCACGCCGTTGCTGGCCTGGATGTCGGTGCTGGTGATGGTGCTCACGCGGTTGCGGCCGTCGGTGATCTTCAGGCCGTTGTTCGACTCGATCTTGAAGAAGCCGCCCGACACCGGCGTGATCGCCTTGCCCAGAGGCACATCAGCCCGCATCACCTTGCTGCCCAGCACGTGGTAGGTCAGCACGGCGGTCAGCAGGGGCTTGTTGGCCAGCAGCGCTTCCTTGGTCACGCCCAGTTCGGTCAGCAACGCCGCAAACGCCGCGTTGGTGGGCGCGAACACGGTGAGCGTGCCTGTGCTCAGCGTGGGCGCCAGGCCTGCTGCGACCACGGCTTCGACCAGGATGCTCAGCTCGGGGGTGTTTTGCGCCAGCTCGACGATGTTGCGCTGGGGTTCGTCGTCGCTGCCCCCGCAGGCCTGCAACAGGGTGGTGCTGGCGCCCAGCGCGGCGGCCATCAGGACGGTGCGGCGATTGAATACGGTGTTCATGGCGGCTTCTCCTCGTGAATGGATGGTGGGTGAAAAGAGCGGTGGTGCCAGTGGCTTACTTGGGCATCAGCACCGTGTCGATCGCATGGATCACGCCGTTGCTGGCGGCCACGTCGGCGGCGATGACCTTGGACTGGTCGACCATCACGCCCATGTTGGTGGTGACGGTGAGTTCCTGGCCTTGCACGGTCTTGACCTTGCCCGCCTTCACATCCTTGGCCATGACCTTGCCGGGCACCACGTGGTAAGTCAGCACCTTGGTCAGTGCGGCCTTGTCAGCCAGCAGGCCGTCCAGCGTGGCCTTGGGGATCTTGGCGAACGCTTCGTCGGTGGGGGCAAACACTGTGAACGGGCCGGGGCCCTTGAGGGTGTCCACCAGACCGGCGGCCTGCACGGCGGCTACCAGGGTCTTGAAGTTGCCCGCCTTCACGGCGGTATCGACGATGTCTTGCGCCATGGCGCTGAAGGTGGCGCCAGCGGTCAAAGCGAGTGCAATCAGGGTCTTCTTCATGGGT
This sequence comes from Acidovorax sp. LjRoot204, assembly GCF_056175785.1. Classification (NCBI taxonomy): domain Bacteria; kingdom Pseudomonadati; phylum Pseudomonadota; class Betaproteobacteria; order Burkholderiales; family Comamonadaceae; genus Acidovorax; species Acidovorax sp. LjRoot204. The sequence goes on along the minus strand of NZ_JBGFFF010000154.1, from coordinate 8,809 downwards.
CGTTCCTCTCGGTTTCGATGGAAATGACACGCCAAGATGGGCGTGGCGCGAATGTATAACCATTTGGTACGAAAGTAAACTGATTGGTTATTCAGTAACCCTTTAGTCGTAACGAGATGAAAAAAAGCCCTGCAAGGCAGGGCTTTGGGGTGGGCGTTGCGCCGTTGTGCGCTGTGGACCTGCGCGTTCAGCGAACGATCAGCAGCGGCACCTTGCTGTGGGCCAGCACCTGGGTGGTCACCGAGCCCATCACCAGCGTGGCGATGGCGCCATGGCCGTGCGAGCCCATGACCAGCAGGTCGAACTTGCCGGTGTCTGCCACCTTGGCAATGGTCTCGCCCACCGCGCCGACCTTGACGCTGCGCTTGGCATCCACCCCGTGGCGGCCCAGGAACTTGCACACCGGGGCGAGGATTTTTTCGGCTTCTTCAGCGTGGTAGTTGTCGACCACTTCCTTGCCCAGCGCGGCGCGTGCACGGGGAGGCAGCGGGGCCTGCACCGTCAGCACGGTGTAGGTGTGGGTGCCGCCCAGCAGTTCTTCGTGGGTGGCCAGGTAGGCCAGCATTTTCTTGGTGTAGGCGCTGCCATCGACAGCAAGCAGGATGTTCATGGTGTTCTCCGAAAAAGGATGAAGCAGACTACTCTGCGCGGGTGCCTGTTGTCTTGACCTGGGTCATGTTGTTCTGTTCGGCGCGTGGCGGATTCGTACGAACCGCGCACCGATCATACGGTGACCATGCAGCGCGGCTGAAACGCTATCTGCTCGCCCTTGCGCGCATAACCCAGCGGGTTGGCCACCACCCGGCACTGCCAGGCGGAGCCATCGCTGTGCGTGCCCTGGGCGGTGTAGTCGCTGGGCGCATGCAGGTGGCCGTGCAGCCACAGCGGGGTGTACATCAGCAGGTCGTCCAGCGCGTTGCAAAACCCCGCCGTGCCAGGCACCAGGCCGTAGCGGGGGTCGGCGCTGCGCAGGCTGGGCGCAAAGTGGGTGACAACCACGGTGGCACCGTCAAATGGCTGCTGCAGCGCATCGCGCAGCCACTGCTGGCAGACCAGCGCCTGATCGCGCATGGGTTCGGCCAGAAACGGCTCCGCGTGGCGCGTGCCACCGGTCTTGCGCAGGTAGAAGTTGGCCGCGCGAAAAGCCTTGTCGCGCAGCTTGAGCCGGCGCGTGAGGTCGGTGGTGCCTTCGTGGTCGGCCAGCGCGTCGAAATCGCTCCAGAGCGTCGTGCCGACAAAGCGCACGCCTTGCAGCACCAGGGTTTCACGTTCGAGCCACGCAATGCCCAGGCGGTCGCAGGTCCGGCGCAGCCGCAGGTGCGCGGCATCGAAGTCCTGGGCGTCGTACTCATGGTTGCCGGGCACAAACAGCACGGGGGTCGGCCAGCCTGCATGTTGGGACAACGGCGAAAACCGGGCCAGGCCGAAGTCGTCGTCGTCCAGTTGAGAGCCCTGCTGGTAGGAGCCCACGTCCCCCGCCAGCACCAGCACATCGGCGCCAGGGGCGGGCTCGGGCACAAAGTGGGGGTGTGCCTCCAGATGGAGGTCGGACAAAAGCTGGATATTCATCAGCCGTGCAGTCTAAGGCGTGCCGTGCAGGTCCTGCCCCGGAAAGGTGCGCCGTGCTGACCGTGCAAGCGCCTGCAGCAGCCAGGTCATTGCAGCCTGCTGGGGGCCGCGCCGGCGCCACAGGGCATCCACGTGCACGGCGGGCACGTCCAGCGGCAAAGCCCGTTGCACCAAGGCGTCGGCGATGCCGGTCACTGGCACAAAGTGGCGCGGCAGCACGGTCAGCAGGTCCGAGCCCGACACCACCCGACCGGCCGTGAAGAATTGGTTGACCGTGATCACCACCTTGCGCTCGCGGCCCAGCGACGCCAGGGCTTCGTCGATGAAACCAAAGGGCCGGCCCGAAAAACTCACCAGCATGTGCCGCGCTGCACAGTAGGTGTCCAGCGTCAGGGGCGCGTCGGCCAGAGGGTGGCCCTGGCGCATCACGCACACGTATTCGCCGTCGTACAGCCGGCGGCTTTCAAAGGCGACCACGCCGCCTGATTGCGCCCGCGCGGTGAGGTCGGCCAGTGCCGCTGGAAAGTAACCCACAGCCATGTCGGCCGCCTCTTCTTCGAGCAGACGCCGGGGGTCGCGCGTGGTCAGCGGCAGCACGCRGATGGAGATGCCGGGGGCTTCGCGCTCGATGATCTCCACCAGGGCCGGCACCAGCGTCGCCGCCGTGGCATCGGCCATCGCCAGCACAAAGGTGGACTCCGCCGTTGCCGGGTCAAAGTGCCCCGGCGCCAGGGACTCCTGCAAATGGGCCAGGGCCTCGCGCACGGGCGGCCACAGGGCCAGCGCACGTGGCGTGGGCTCCACCCCCTGGCCGCTGCGCACCACCAGTTCATCGCCCACCACATCGCGCAGGCGCCGCATGGCATTGCTGACGGCCGGCTGGGTGATAGACAGCTTGTGCGCAGCCCGGGTGAGGCTGCGCTCTGCCATCACCTCGTCAAAGACGCGCAGCAGGTTCAGGTCCAGGGAGCGGAAGTTCAGGGGAGTCATGGTCACCCGAGAGCATATTCATCACTGATATGAATATCAATGATTCAAAATATAAACTTGAACATGCAAAGGGTAAACCCTAATATCACCCCATCGCCCGGCAATCTCGCCACAAGCGTTAGAAAAGGGAAACCGAAATGACCGCCTTTGCACACGTTGAGTACCCCACCGAACACCCCGGCGTTGTCCGGGCCGAAAACGCAGCCGCCGCTCTGAAGAGCGCTGCCGCCCATTTTGACGGCGCGCGTGGCGCAGCCTCCCTGCTGTTGGCCGCCGTGGTCTCCGCGCTGCTGGTGGTGGCCAACCAAGTCATCGACACCTGGACCGAAGGCCACCTGCTGGCTGCCTGGATGGTGCTGTGGCTCGTGGCCTTTGCGGCCCTGGCGCTCCTGACCAGCCCCGCCCGCCGCGCCGGTGTTGCGCTGCGCGGCACTGCGCTGGCATGGGCTGAAAGCCGTCGCCGCGCTGCTGAAGATCAGCGCACCTGGCAAGTCGCCCTGAAGGACCCACGGATCATGGCTGAACTGAACCATGCCATGGGCATTCCCACTGTGAACAGCATCCGCAAGTACTACTGAAGCATTTTGCGCGGCGCACGCTGCGCAGAGACTCCCATTCAAAGCCGTGGCCAACGCCACGGCTTTTTTTATGCCCCGTTGCGCCCCGCGTGCAGTCTGTTCTTGCAGTGTCCGCACGAAAAAAAGCCGCCCCGCAAGGGCGGGACGGCTTTGAATGGTCAGCTTCCTTGACTGAATGTCGCAGCGTCAGGCTGCCAAACGCTTTTGCAGTTGCGCCTTGGTATCGAGCAGCGCCTTTGGCAGGTGGTAGGCCAGCTGTTCGAAGTGTGCATCGTGCAGCTTGAACTCTTCGGCCCAGGCCGCCTTGTCGATGCTGGTCACGGCGTCAAACTTGTGGGCGCTGAAGTCCAGGCCCGTCCAGTTGATCTCTGCGTACTGCGGGGCCACGCCGAACATGGTTTCCTGGCCTTGGGCCTGGCCTTCGATGCGGTCAATCATCCACTTGAGCACGCGCATGTTGTCGCCATAACCGGGCCAGACGAACTTGCCAGCCTCGTCCTTGCGGAACCAGTTCACGCAGAACACCTTGGGCAGCGCCTTGCCGGTGGCGGCAATCTTGCCTTCCATGTTGAGCCAGTGCTGGAAGTAGTCGCTCATGTTGTAGCCGCAGAACGGCAGCATGGCGAACGGGTCGCGGCGCACCACGCCCTGGGCGCCAAACGCAGCGGCAGTGGTCTCGGAGCCCATGGTGGCAGCCATGTACACACCTTCGGTCCAGCTACGGGCTTCGGTCACCAGGGGCACCGTGGTCGAGCGACGGCCGCCGAAGATGAAGGCATCGATGGCCACGCCATTGGCGTCATCCCACTGGGCGTCCAGTGCGGGGTTGTTGGTGGCAGCCACCGTGAAGCGCGAGTTGGGGTGGGCGGCCTTGGCGCCAGTTTCCTTGGCGATCTGGGGCGTCCAGTCCTTGCCTTGCCAGTCGATCAGGTGGTCGGGCAGCTTGCCCGTGTCCTTTTCCATGCCTTCCCACCASACGTCGCCGTCGTCSGTSAGSGCSACGTTGGTGAAGATCACGTCMTKGTCCAGGCTGYSCATGCAGTTSGGRTTGGTSWGCATGTTGGTGCCGGGMGCCACGCCGAAGTAGCCAGCCTCGGGGTTGATGGCGTACATCTTGCCATCGGCATGGGGCTTGATCCAGGCGATGTCATCACCGATGGTGGTGACCTTCCAGCCGGCAAAGCCCGCCTCGGGAGGCACCAGCATCGAGAAGTTGGTCTTGCCGCAGGCGCTGGGGAAGGCCGCTGCCACGTGGTACTTCTTGCCGGCGGGGTTGGTCACACCCAGGATGAGCATGTGCTCGGCCAGCCAGCCCTGGTCGCGGCCCATGGTCGATGCGATGCGCAGGGCCAGGCACTTCTTGCCCAGCAGCGCGTTGCCGCCGTAGCCCGAGCCGTAGGACCAGATCTCGCGCGTTTCGGGGTAGTGCACGATGTACTTGACCTTGGGGTTGCAAGGCCAGCTGGTCGTGTCCTTCTCGCCTTCGGCCAGGGGCGCGCCCACGGTGTGCATGCAAGGCACGAACTCGCCTTCCACACCCAGCACGTCGTACACGGCCTTGCCCATGCGGGTCATCAGGCGCTGGTTCACGGCCACGTAGGCGCTGTCGGTCAGCTCCACGCCGATGTGGGCGATGTGGCTGCCCAGTGGGCCCATGCTGAACGGCACCACGTACATGGTGCGGCCCTTCATGCAGCCGTCAAACAGTGGCTGCAGCGTGGCGCGCATTTCAGCGGGAGCCATCCAGTTGTTGGTGGGGCCGGCGTCTTCCTTGGCGGCCGAGCAAATGTAGGTGCGGTCTTCCACACGGGCCACGTCCGATGGATCGGACCAGGCCAGGAAGCTGCCGGGGCGCTTGGCGGGGTTCAGCTTCTTGAAGGTGCCGGCATCGACCAGCTGCTGGCACAGGCGGTCGTACTCTTCCTTGGAGCCATCGCACCAGTAGATGCTGTCGGGTTTGCACAGGGCGGCCATGTCGGCGACCCAGGCGAGCAGCCGGGCGTTTTTGACGTAAGCGGGGGCGTTGAGATTCAGGCCCTGCATCGTGGGTGCGTTCATCGGGGAGCTTCCTAAGTTGAAAAAACGTTTTTTCAAAGGAAGCGGACCGGGCGGGTCACGGCGAGGCCTGGCGCAGTTGCGGTGCTGAGCGCTGCCTTTGAAAAAACGGCTTTCGTGCTCAGTCGGCGGGCGGGAGCGTGTGTCAGCCCCACGGGTGGAGGCTAGTTCCACGGATTCCGCGGGTCGGCTGGGATGTCAATTTTATGAATCTGCCGCCGGTTTGTCTGTCAGACAGGGGTCAAAACCATGCAAAAATAACATAGGTTTATGCATGGTTCTTGCCCCCATCTTCGTGGACTTTGGGGCTAGGCGGTCGTGGCACCGCTCCAGCGCTCATAGCCGCTTTTGCGCAGCGCGCAGGCCGGGCAGGTGCCGCAGCCGTAGCCCCACGCATGCAGCGTGTCGCGCACGCCGTGGTAGCAGGTGTGCGAGTCGTTCACGATCAGATCGACCAGCGCCTGCCCGCCCAGCGACCGGGCCAGCTCCCAGGTCTCGGCCTTGTCCAGCCACATGAGTGGGGTATCGAAGGTGAAACGCTGTCCCATGCCCAGCGACACCGCGACCTGCAGCGCCTTGAGCGTGTCGTCACGGCAGTCGGGGTAGCCCGAAAAGTCGGTCTCGCACATGCCGCCCACCAGAGTGTGCAGGCCACGCCGGTAGCCCACGGCGGCCGCCAGCTGGAAGAACAGCAGGTTGCGCCCTGGCACAAAAGTGTTGGGCAGGCCGGCGGCGGTCATCTGGATCTCGGTGTCGCTGGTCAGGGCGGTGTCGCTGATGTGGCCCAGGACCGCCAGGTCCAGCATGTGGTCCTCGCCCAGCCGGGCGTTCCACTGCGGAAACTGCGCGCGCAGCGATGACAGCACCGTCTGCCGCGCCTGCAGTTCGATATGGTGGCGTTGGCCATAGTCAAAGCCGATGGTTTCGACATGGGCAAAGTTCTCCAGGGCCCAGGCCAGGCAGGTGGTGGAGTCTTGGCCTCCGGAAAAGAGGACGAGTGCGTGTCCGGGTCTCATGGGGGTTCTCCAGGTCAAACGAGGATGGGAGTGGGGGCTGGACGAAAAAAAACCCCGCACTGCGGGGCTGTGGTGGAGGCCTGCCGGAGCGGTCAGGCCATCATCACGGCGATGAACGCCAGCAGGAACATCATGATGCCGCCCACCACCGGCAGCACGACGGGGRCCACGTGAACGACGTTTTCCACAGGGTCGTTCGATGGTGTTGCGGGGGCGTGCGAGGTGTTGTGGTCAGACATGGTGGGCTCCAGATGCTTAAAACTTGCGCAATTCTAGCCGCGAGAACCTGTGCAGGGACAAAACCCTGTGGTCTCTATGAACAGGCTCTCAGATCAGGTCGGCCTGCATGCCCGCCGCCCGCAGCTGTCCCAGCACCTCATCCACATGGGGCTTGCCCCGGGTTTGCAGCACCAGTTCAATCTCCACGTTCTGCGCAGCCAGCATGGTGAAGGCGCGCTGGTGGTGCACTTCCTCGATGTTGGCGCCCGCGTCGGCCACGGTGGCGGTGATGCGCGCCAGCACGCCGGGCACATCGCGTGCGCTGACCTTGATGCGCGCCAGGCGCCCCGAGCGCACCATGCCGCGCTCGATGATGGCCGCCAGCAGCAGCGGGTCGATGTTGCCGCCACACAGCACCAGGCCCACGCGTTTGCCCTGGAAGCGTTCGGGGTAGCGCACCAGGGCGGCCAGCCCGGCGGCGCCTGCGCCTTCGACCAGGGTTTTTTCAATCTCCAGCAGCATCAGAACGGCCTGCTCGATGTCGCCTTCGTCCACCAGCACCAGGTCGTCCACCAGGCGCTTGACGATCTCCTGCGTGATCTTGCCCGGCGTGCCCACGGCAATGCCCTCGGCTATTGTTGATGTGCCCTGCGGGTGGTGCGTGCCCTTGACCGCGTTGACCATGGCCGGGAAGCGCATGGTCTGCACGCCGATGACCTCGATGCCTGGCTTGAGTGCCTTGGCCGCCGTGGCCACGCCCGAGATCAGCCCGCCGCCGCCCACGGCGATCACCAGCGTGTCCAGGTCGGGTACGGCCTGCAGCATCTCCAGGCCCAGCGTGCCCTGGCCGGCGGCCACGCCTTCATCGTCATACGGGTGCACAAAGGTCAAGCCCTGCGCATCGGCCAGCGCGTAGGCGTGGGCGCGTGCCTCTTCCAGGGTGTCGCCATGCAGCACCACCTCGGCGCCAAAACCGCGCGTGCGCTCCACTTTCACACCGGGGGTAAAACGCGGCATCACGATCACGGCGCGCAGGCCCAGTCGCTGCGCGTGGTAGGCCACGCCCTGCGCATGGTTGCCCGCACTCATGGCCACCACGCCGCGTGCGCGCTCAGCGTCCGTCAGCAGCGTGAGCCGGTTGCAGGCGCCGCGCTCTTTGAAGGATGCGGTGAACTGCAGGTTCTCGAACTTGAGGAAGACCTGCGCGCCCACGATCTGCGAGAGCGTCTTGGATTCCACACAGGGGGTGTCCAGCACCTGGCCTTGTAGGCGGGTGGCGGCGTCGCGGATGTCTTGGAGGGTCAGCATGGGCCGATTGTGGCGCAACGCGGGCCGGTGGAGCACTGTGGCGGGTGCCGGGCAAGAAATTGAATGAAAAGTGCCGCAAGCGCTAGAAATTCATGCACTGTTTGCTATCAATTTTGATTATCTATTTGAGGCCCAGCCTGCGCGCCAGTTTGTGCAGGTTGCTCGCGTCTACCTCCAGCGCACGCGCGGCCTGTGCCCAGTTGCCCTGGTGGCGCGCCAGGGCCTGCGTGATGGCGCGCCGTTGGCAGGCATCCACGGCATCGCGCAGCGGGCTGTCGGCGGTGTTTGGGGTGGTGGCGGTCGCGGGCAGCTCTGCCGCCGGGGTGGAGGCGCTGGTGTTCAGCGGGGCATGGGCCGCGCTGGCCGCGTCGGCGTCCAGGTCGAGCAGCGCGGGCTCCAGCGTCACGATGTCGGCCCGGTTCACGCCCCGGCTCAGGGCCTTGAGGGCGGCGCGGCTGATCACATGCTCCAGCTCGCGKATGTTGCCGGGCCAGGGGTAGCGGCGCAGCGCCGCCTGTGCCGATGTGGACAGCCGTAGGCTGCGCAGGCCCAGGCGCGCGCGGTTGAGTTCCAGAAAACGGCCCGCGATCAGCAGCACGTCGTTGCCCCGTTCGCGCAGCGGCGGGATGGGCACCGGGTACACCGACAGCCGGTGGTACAGGTCGGCGCGAAACGCACCGTCGCGCACCTGGTCGCGCAGGTTGCGGTTGGTGGCGGCGATCACGCGCACGTCCACACGGCGCGGGCGGTCGGCGCCCAGGCGCTGGATCTCGCCGTTCTGCAGCGTGCGCAGCAGCTTCGCCTGCACGGCCAGCGGCAGCTCGCCCACCTCATCAAGGAACAGCGTGCCGCCCTCGGCCGCCTCGAAGCGCCCCGGCCGGTCGGCCACTGCGCCGGAGAACGCACCGCGCACGTGGCCAAAGAGTTCGCTCTCGGCCAGGGACTCGGGCAGCGCCGCACAGTTCACGTGCACCAGGGGCTTGGTGCGGCGCGTGGACTGGCGGTGCAGCAGGCGCGCGAACAGCTCCTTGCCCACACCAGTTTCGCCCAGCAACAACACGGGCAGGTCCGAGC
>NZ_JBGFFF010000153.1:0-10352 GCF_056175785.1 Acidovorax sp. LjRoot204 | reverse complement strand
GTTTGGTAGCGGCTTCGTGTCTGTGAACCCTAATTCCAAGATCCCCGCGCTGCTGGACCGCACCGACCCGGCCAACCCGGTGCGGGTGTTCGAGTCCGGCGCCATCCTGATGTACCTGGCCGAGAAGTTCGGCAGCGCCTTCTTGCCCAAAGACGGCGCGGCGCGGGCCGAATGCCTGTCTTGGCTGTTCTGGCAAATGGGCAGTGCGCCGTTTGTGGGTGGCGGGTTCGGACATTTTTATGCCTATGCGCCTGTCAAGATCGAGTACGCGATTGACCGCTACGCGATGGAGGCCAAGCGCCAGCTGGATGTGCTGAACCAGCGACTGGCCGTGACCGAATACGTGGCGGGCGATCAGTACACGGTAGCGGACATCGCGATCTGGCCCTGGTACGGCTTGTTGGTGAAAGGGCAGGCCTACAACGCGGGCGAGTTTTTGCAGGTGCACGAATACACGCATGTGGTGCGCTGGGCCGAACAGGTGGCCAAGCGCCCGGCAGTGCAGCGCGGGCGCAAGGTGAACCGCGTGCAGGGTGATCTGGCCAGCCAGTTGCGCGAGCGGCATGACGCGAGCGACTTTGACACCAAGACGCAGGACAAGATCGAGGCRGCGGCAGCTTCGTTACCCGCACGTTGAGTGTTTTTGCAAGGCGTCTCCATGATCACCCTATACGACTGTTCCACCGCCCCCAGCCCGCGCCGGGCGCGCATCCTGCTGGCAGAAAAGGGCGTGGCCCACGACACCTTGCAGGTGGACCTGCGCAATGGCGAACAATTGGGCGAGGCCTATCGCCAGATCAACCCGCAGTGCACGGTGCCCGCGCTGCGCACGGAAGACGGTTTGCTGCTGACCGACAACGCGGCCATTACGGCCTATGTGGAGGCGCGCTACCCGCAGCCCGCACTGCTTGGCGAGACGCCCGCAGAAAAGGCCGAGATTGCGAGCTGGAACTGGCGCATGGAGTTCGAGGGCCTGCAGGCCATTGCCGAGGCGCTGCGCAACAGCGCGCCCGCCATGGCCAACCGGGCCTTGCCCGGCGCGGTGGACTACCCGCAAATCCCGGCCCTGGCCGAGCGTGGGCTGGTGCGTGTGGGACAGTTCTTTCATCTGCTCAACGAGCGCCTGGCGGACCGCGAATTCATTGCCACTGACCGCTTCAGCGTGGCCGACATCACGGCGGCGGTGGCGGTGGACTTTGCGCGTGTGGTCAAGCACAAGCCCGGCGAGCAGCACCCGCACTTGCTGCGCTGGCGTGCGGCCATGGCGCTGCGGCCGTCGATGTCGCTTTAGCTGCAAGCGCGTGCGAGGCGCGCGGTTTGAGTGCGCGATTTCGCAATGGGTACATGCAAGGATTGCGCTTGCGGCCCATTCCTTGCATCGTCAGCATATGCGCCTTCGCCACATAGAAGTCTTCAACGCCGTCATGCTCACCGGCAGCGTGAGCGCGGCGGCCCGCCTCATCAACGTCACGCAGCCTGCGGTCAGCCGCATCCTGGCGCATGCCGARCTGCAGCTGGGCTTTCCGCTGTTCCACCGGCTCAAGGGCAAGCTGGTACCCACCACCGAGGCACAGACCCTGTACCCGCACATCGAGCGCCTGTTCACCCAGCTCGATGATGTGCAGCGCCTGGCCAACAGCCTCAAGAGCGACCGACGTGAGGGTGAGTTGCACATCCTGAGCGTGCTGGCGCTGAGCTACGAGGTGCTGCCGCGCGCATTGCGGTTCTTCAGGCAAAAGCACCCAGATGTGCAGGTCACCATCGACGCGCTGCACTCGCCCCAGATCGTCTCGGCCCTGGTGCTGCAGGAGGCGGATGTGGGCTTTGTGTTCAGCGCCATCGCCCACCCCGCGCTCACGCAGGAGCATCTGGCCGATGGGCGCATGGTGTGTGTGGCGCCCAAGGGCATGCTGGGTGCTGTGCTGGTGGCGGCCGGTGTGGTGCATCTGGCCGACCTGGCAGACACGCCGGTGGTGCGACTGGATGTGCGCGACCCCATCGGCACGGTGGTCAACCACGCGTGCCGCGAGGCGGGCGTGGGCCTRCAGACGGCGTTCACGGTGCAGACCTACCATGCGGCGCTGGCGCTGGCGCACCATGGTCACGCGGTGGCGCTGGTGGACGCCTGCACCGCGGCGTCGGCCGACCGCAGCAAGGTGGATGTACTGGCGCTGGCGCCGCATATTGCCGTGCCCATCAAGTCGCTGCGTACTGTCAACCGCCCCAGCTCACTGCTGGCCAGTGCCATGACGCAATGCATGCGCCAGGCGGTGGCTGAGACGCTGGAAGCGGTGGGCCTGCAGCCCGAGGTGGAGTGAACGCGCCACCTGCCGAGGCGGGTGGTGCCTTGTGCGGCTGCAGAGCGTGGGAGTGCGGGAGAGTCAGGCGGGCGCCAGCAGCTCGGCCACCTGCGCCGCCGTGCCGAACGCTAGCGTGAACCCCAAAGAGCCATGGCCTGTGTTGAGCAGCAAGTTGTCCGGTGCCCCCACCCAACGGCCTACGATCGGCAGCCCGGTGGGCGTGGCGGGGCGCATGCCGGTCCAGGCATGCAGCTCTCCGCCTTGATGGCAGGTTGGGAAAACGGCGCGGGTGGCATCGCGCAGGCTCTGGATGCGCGCGGCAGGTATGCGTGCATCGTGCCCCACCAGTTCGGCCATGCCCGCCACCCGCAGGCGCTGGCCGATGCGCGCAAACACCACCTTGCGTGCAGCATCGGTCACATTGATGCGAGGCGCTGCCGATGGTGTGGGGTTGGTATCCAGCGTGATGCTGTAGCCCTTGAGGGGGTATACCGGCAAGCGCAACCCCAGCGTCTGCGCCGCCGGGTGGCTGCGGCTGCCCAGGGCCAGCACAAACTGTTGCGCCTCGATGGCTCCTGCACTGGTCTGCACCGCAGCAATGCGGGATCCCTCGCGCACAAAGCCTTGGACCGTGGCGCCCAGCATGAAGCGCACCCCCCGTGCGGCCAGCACGGCCTGCAAGCCTTGGCAGACCTGGAGGCAGTCGGCAGCGCATTCACTGGGGGTGTAGATGGCTCCGGCAATGCGCGGCTGGTAGTGCAGCAGCGCGGGCTCAAGCTCCACGCAACGCTGGGCCGAAACCGCCTGCTGTTCGCTGCCCCACTGGCGCTGCAGGTCCATCTGGCGTTGGGCAGCGGCCAGGCCGGCTGCGGTGTCGTACAGCACCAGCTTGCCGGTGCTGGAGAAATTGCAGTCCAGAGACTCTGCCTGCAGCATGGTTTCCAGATGATGGCGGCTCAGGGTGGCAAGGGCCAGCAGTTGTGCGGTGCTGCGTTCAGAGGTTGGTCGGTTGCAGGCGCGCAGAAACTCCAGCCCCCAGCGCCACTGGTGGGTATCCCACTGCGGGCGCAGCTTGAGTGGGGAGGTGGGCGAGAGCAGCAGCCGGGGCAGCTGCCGCCAGATGCTGGCGTCCGCCAGCGGTTGTACATAGCTGTAGCTCAGTTGCGCGCCATTACCACCGCTGGCGCCCGTGCCGGGCTGCGCCTGGTCGATGACCGTGACCTGCAGGCCGCGCTGTTGAAGTTCATACGCCGTGGCCAGGCCGACGATGCCTGCGCCCAATACACATACCTGCATCGGAGAGAGTGAAACGGTTGGAGGAGATGACAACGAATGTAGGCGGCAGTGCACCTGCTGAACAATGCCAAAGCAGTGCCTTGCCATGCCAGGAAGTTATGCACTGGTCAGCACCTGGTGTTTTCAGGATGGTCCGGCGGGAGAGGGGCGGGGGTGCCGCGATGCAAGGGCCGCAAAGAAGGCAGGACGATCCACGATGGTGCGCGGAGGTGCACCGAAACAGAGCCATAACTTTTCATCATGGTGGACCCGTGCAAATGAATTGTTCAAGACGGCCGCAAATTTTTACAGTGCCCCTGCATCTTGCTTTCTCGTCTGTCCGACTGTCTGTTCACCTGATTTTTTGCAAAGGGATTCCCATGAAGCTCTCCGCTGTCACCGCTGCTGTCCTCGTGGTCGCCGGTGTGCTGGCCAGTACCGTGGCCAGTGCCGACACCCTCAAGAAGATTGCCGACTCCGGCAAGATCACGCTGGCCTACCGCGAATCGTCGGTGCCCTTCAGTTATCTGGCAGGCCCGGGCAACCCGGTGGGCATGTCGGTGGACATCTCCAACGCCGTGGTCGATGCGGTGAAGAAACGGTTGAACAACCCTGCCATCAAGGTGGAGCTGCAGGCCGTGACTTCGCAAAACCGCATTCCGCTGCTGACCAATGGCACTGTGGACCTGGAGTGCGGATCGACCACCAACAACASSGCGCGCGGCAAGGATGTGCAATTTGCCATCAACTATTTCTACACCGGCACSCGSCTGCTGRYSAAGAAGKCCTCGRRSRTCAAGAACTACGCCGACCTCGCCAAGAARAMGGTGGCCAGCACSWCSGGCACCACCAACGCGCAGGTGATCCGCAAGTACAACCGCGACAACAACCTGGACATGGACATCGTGCTGGGCAAGGACCACGAGGACTCGCTGCTGCTGGTGGACACCGGCCGTGCAGAGGCCTTCGCCATGGACGACATCCTGCTGTTTGGATTGATGGGCAACACGCGCAACCCCGCCGACTGGGTGGTGGTGGGCGACTCGCTGCAGGTCGAACCCTATGCCTGCATGCTGCGCAAGGACGACCCGCAGTTCCAGACGCTGGTCAACGGCGTGATCGGCGGGATGATGAAGTCGGGCGAGTTCGACAAGCTCTACACCAAGTGGTTCATGTCGCCAGTGCCCCCGCGCGGCCAGAACCTCAACCTGCCCATGAGCAAGGAGCTGCGCGACAACCTTGTGGCCCAGAGCGACAAGCCTGCGCTGTGATGGGTGTGAGCATGTTGCCGTCCACCCCGCACCCTCCGGCCCCGCAGGTGGTGGGCATTCTGGGGGGCATGGGGCCTGCTGCGGGTGCCGACTTTGTGCGCCTGTTTGTGCAGGCCTGCACTGACCGCATGGCGGCGCTGGGCATCCCTGTGCACGACCAGGCTTACCCTGAGCATTGGCTGGCGCAGGTGCCCATTCCCGACCGCACGGCGGCCTTGCACGACACCCGCCCCGGGGCCCACCAGCCTGCAGACCCGATGCTGCAGGCCACGGGCCGCCTGGCGGCCCTGGGCGCGCGCGTGGTGGCCATTGCCTGCAACACSGCGCATGCCTGGCAYGSCCKGCTGCAGSAGCGCTTTCCGCAGTTGATGGTGCTGCATGGTGTGCAAGAGGTCGCTGCAGACCTGGCGCTGCACAAGGTGCATGGCGTGGGCCTGTTGGCCACGCAGGGTGCCTACGAGGCGGGCTTGTACCAGCGCGAACTGGAGCACCGCGACATCGACTGCTTTGTGCCCGAACCCCGTGAGCGCGACCAGCTGATGCAGGGTATCTACGACGGTGTGAAGGCCGGCAACTACGCGCTGGCCCGCCAGAGGTTCGAGTCCGTGTCGCTGGTGCTGCAGCAGCGCTATGGGGTCTCCACGCTCATCATGGGCTGCACAGAAATTCCACTCGCACTGTCAGAGCACCCCCGGCTGGAGGGGCTGACGCTGGTCAACCCGTCCATGGTGCTGGCGGCTGCCTTGGCGCGGCATGCGTACGGAAACACGGGCATGGAAGCCCTGCCCCCCACTGGGCCTTCAGCTTCGCGGGCTGCGGTATAGCGCTGTAGAGTCCTGGTGCCGCTGCGCCCCGGTACGCCAGCCAGCGCACAGGCCATTGCCCAGGTGGCATCACGAAAACTTCGAAGAGGCAAGCCATGACATGTGAAGCGAACCCCGCGAGGTTTGGGATGGTGCGTGCGCTGGCTGCTGCCTGCGCTGCGTGTGCGACGGCGGGAGTCATCGCGCAGAACACGGGGACCGCTGCGGGTTTATCGACCTCTGCGAAGGCGGAAGTGCCAAGCCCCGCCTTGGCGCGCACAGCGGAGCCTCCGGGCCAGACGCTGCAGCGCATCCAGGCCACGGGAAGAGTGGTCATCGGCCACCGCGAATCTTCTCTGCCGATGTCCTATGTGGCCAATGGGGTGCCCCTGGGCTACAGCGTGGACGTGTGCCTGCAGATCGCACAGGCCATCGGTCGCCATCTGCAGCGGCGCGATCTGCGGGTGGACTACCGTCAGGTCACGTCGGGCAACCGCTTTGAGGCCATCGAGCGCGGCGATGTGGACCTGGAATGCGGCTCCACCACCAACACGGCTGCGCGCAGGCAGCGGGTGGCTTTCACCATTGCGCACTTCATTGCGTCATCACGCATCGTGGTGCAAAGCCAGCGCCCCTTCGAGCGTATCGAAGACCTGGACGGCAAGACCGTGGCTTCGACGGTGGGCACCACCAACATCGATTCGCTGGCGCGCGAGGCTGCCAACAAATCAGTGCGCCTGCGGATCGAGCCCGCCCGTGACCATGCCGAGGGCTTTGGCTGGGTGGTGGATGGCAGGGTGGACGGCTTTGCGATGGACGATGTGCTGCTCTATGGCCTGCGTGCCAGCCATGCCCGCCCGCAGGATCTGAAGGTGATTGGCAAGCCCATGACCATCGAGCCCTATGCGGTGGCGTTCGAGCGCAACGACCCTGCGCTCAAGGCCGTGGTCGATGCGGAGCTGCGGCGGCTCATCCAGACGCGGGAGCTGCACCGCCTGTACGACAAGTGGTTCACCCAGCCCATTCCGCCCCACGGCATCAATCTGGGCATGCGCATGTCGCACCTGCTGGTGGATTCGCTACGGTATCCGTCGGACTTCGTGCCCCAGTGACGAGGGCACAGACGTTGCACGTCAGCGCCAGGCGGTCGCCACCAGCTGGCTGTAATGCACCGCCTTGCGGCCCAGCAGCTGCTCGAACACCGCAGGGTTGCCCACGTTGTCGCTGCCCAGCATGGTCAGGGTTTCGGTGCACCAGGGCACGCTGGGCACTGCGTCGCCGAGGCGAGCGCTCAGCTGGGTGAGCGGGTCGGGCAGGCGCAGCACATGGGCTTTGCCATGGCCCAGTTGCTGGCGCAGGCTGGCAATGAAGTCGCCCATGGTCAGGGCCTCCGGCCCAGCGCACTCGACAATGCCCTGCGTGGAGATGGCGGGCCCCAGCAGTGCAACGATGGCGGCGGCCAGATCGTGCACCGACACGGGCTGCACCCGCGCTGTGAGCATGGGGCCGGGGAACAGCGCCACTGGCAGGCGCGCCAGGTTCATGAACAGCGCACTGCTATCGCCGCCTTTGCCAAACACCACACTGGGGCGCAGGATGGCGGGGTGCAATGCCCCTTGTTGGGCCAGCGCCAGCAGGTGCGTGTCTGCCGCGCGCTTGGTGGTGGCATAGCGGGTGGCACTGCCCTCAATGCCCAGGGCCGAGACATGCACCACGCGCCGAACACCCGCCTGGGCGCAGGCATCAAACAGCGCGGCGGGCGTGTGCTGGTGCACGGCGTCGATGGGGCGCGCACGGCTGTCGCGCAGCACCCCCACAGCATTCACCACGGCATCGATACCCGCCAGACGCGGCAGCCAGGCCTGGGCCGAGGTGTCGCGCGCAAAGTCCATGGGCACCTGCAAGGCGCCGGGTGACCGGTGCCGGGGTGATACGCCGCCGTGCACCTGGTGTCCTGCACGGGTGAGTGCGGAAGCCACGGTGCGGCCCACAAAACCGGTGGAGCCGGTGAGCAAAATGTTCATCAGCGTCGTCCTGCAAAGAAGGTGAAGCGTGCAAAAACCGGAAGGCCCGGCGCGGACCTGCTCAGGCCGTCGCCACCCCCGCTGGCAACACCGTCACTGCGCAGGCGTGAAGACCTCGAAGCGGTTGCGGCCGCCATACTTGGCGCGGTACAGAGCCGCATCGGCCGCGTGCACGAGTGTGTCAGAACTGGTGCCGGGGCGTGGCACCAGGCTGGCAATGCCCATGCTGAGCGTGATGTAGGGCGCCGTGGGGGAGCGGGGGTGGGCCAGGGCCGCCTCGCGCAGGCTGGCCATRCAGCGCTCTGCCACCGTCACTGCCTCGGGCAGGGGCACATCGGGCARCAGCAGCACAAACTCCTCGCCGCCGTAGCGTGCGGCCACCTCGTCGGCCCGGCGGATGGTGCCCTGCAGCAGCTGCGCCACGCGGCGCAGGCATTCGTCACCGGCCAGATGGCCGTAGTGGTCGTTGTAGAGCTTGAAGTGGTCGATATCGATCAGGATCACGGCCAGCGGCAGCTGGTGCCGCCCGCAGCGCATCCATTCGGTGGCCAGCCGCTCGTCAAAGCGCCGGCGGTTGCCAATGCCCGTCACACCGTCGGTGGTGGATAGAAGGGCCAGCTTGGCGTTGGCAGCGGCCAGTTCCTGCTCCTTGCGCACCAGTTGGGTCACGTCGGTGCGCACACCGGCGATGCCGCCCTGGGGGGTGCGCCGCTCGTCGGCCTGCAGCCAGCGGCCCTCGGGCAGGCGCTGCAGCACGGCATGGTTGGCCGCACGGTGGTCTGCCATGCGCTGGGCGAGCCAGGCCTCTTCGTTGCCAATGGCGTCGGGGTACTGGCCGCGCTCGGCGCCGTAGCGCGCGATCTGTTCAAACGTGCTGCCGGGCACGATCATGGGGGCCGAGATGGGGTACAGGCGCCGGTACTGTGCGTTGCACACCACCAGCTTGTCTTCTGCATCGAACAGGGCAAAGCCTTCTGGCAGTGACTCCACGGCGTCCTGCAGCAGCTGGCGGGCCTGCTGCGCCGCCTGCTGCGCGGCCTCCAGGGCCTGGCGCTGCTCGATGAGGTTGGTGATGTCCAGCCGCACGGCCACGACGTAGTTCTCCGGAGTGCGGGTTTCGTAGATGTTGATCCAGCGGCCATCGCTCAGAAGCTGCACCAGGGTGGATGTGCTGCTGCCGTGCTCTGACAGGCGCTCTGCGATCCATGCCTCCTCGCGCCCCTTGGCCGAAGGGATCAGGCCGCGCGAGACCGAATAGCGCAGGATGTCCACAAAACCCTTGCCCAGGTGGTCCGCATAGTTGATGTACGGATACATGCGGGACAGCTGCTGGTTGTAGAGCACCAGCCGGTCCTGCTCGTCGAAGATCTCGATGCCCACGGGCAGGGCCTCCACCGCGCGCTCCAGCAGCTGGCGCATGCGCTGGCTTTCCTGTCGGGCGGTCTCGACCTTCTGGCGCTGTTCGATCAGGTCGCTGATGTCCAGGCGCACGCACACCGTCATGCCGGACGGGGTGCGGCATTCGTGCATGTGCATCCACGTGCCGTTGGGGTAGTGGCGCACTTCGGGGCCGGGCCGATGGCCCCGGATGGCCAGCTCATGCGCCAGCCAGAGCTCTTCCTGGTCTTTGGCCTCCTCGGGGATGCCGTAGCGCAGGCCCTCGCGCAGCAGTTCCTCATACGTCTTGCCCAGGGACTCCGCCACGGGCAGGTGCGGACGCAGGCGCGCCATCTGGTCATTGCACAGCACCAGCCGGTCTTGCTCGTCATAGATGTCCAGCCCGGCGGGCATGGCATTGACGGCCTCGCGCAGGCTGCGTTCGGCACGTTCGGCGTCGTGCAGGGCCTGCTTGAGTGCGCGTTCCTTGTGCACTGCGTCCGTGATGTCGGCGCGCAGCACCACCATGCCGCCCCCCTCTTGCAGTCGCTCGGTGATGAGCATCCAGCGGTCGCCCTCGACCTCCTGCACCTCGGGCTGGCCGGGCGAGCGATGGCGGGCCATGCGGTCGGCCAGCCAGGCATTGGTGTCCTGCCGCGCAGCCACGATGTGGCCGGATTCGGCAGCGCGGCGCAGCACGTCTTCAAAGCGGGTGCCGTAGTCGACGGCCATGGTGGTGCCGGGGCTGACTTCCCGGTACCGGGGATTGCACAGCACCAAGCGGTCGTCAGCGTCGTAGATGGCCAGCCCGTCGGGCAGGATGTCCAGCGTGGCGCACAGCTGGTTGGTGGCCCGCTGCGCAGCATCCTGGGCGGCCCTGGCGGTGGCATGCATCGCCAGCAACCGGAGGCTCAGCCACCAGCACAGCACCGCACTGGCCACCAGCGCCAGCCCGGCACCCGCGCTGGCCAGTCGCATGGCCGGGTCCATGCTTTGGCGGGCCAGCGCCCAGGTCAGCAACCCCAAGCCCCCCGCGCCGCAAATCCCGACCACCAGTCGGACCAGCAGCTGTCCGCGCAGGGGGAGTGGTGTGGGATGAGGGGGCATGCGCTCGGGCCGGTGCGGATGGTCTAAGGGAGGTGGGCGGGTGGATGAAGAAAGAAAAAAGCAAATGTGGGCGGGCGAGCAGGCGTTTGCGCGGTAGCGGGTTGGTGGCGCATGCCCACGGCGACGGTGCTCGCGGAAAGTCTAGCAGTGCTCCCCGTTTTTCGGTATCCGAAAATGCGGAGGCGGTGCAAACCC
>NZ_JBGFFF010000152.1:0-10696 GCF_056175785.1 Acidovorax sp. LjRoot204 | reverse complement strand
GTATTATCCCGGCTTTGCCGCAAAGCTCCTGGAATGGGAGTCAATTGCGTGAAAAAAGCCCATAAACACCCCCCTGAATACCTGGCGATGGCAGGCCGACGCGCATGCCGTGCCCGAGAGGATTTTTGAATGTTCGGAGCTTTCCGTCGGTATTTCTCCACCGACCTGGCCATTGACCTTGGCACAGCCAACACCCTCATCTTCGCCCGCGACAAAGGCATCGTGCTCGACGAGCCCTCCGTTGTCGCCATCCGCCACGAAGGCGGGCCCCATGGCAAGAAAGTCATCCAGGCCGTAGGCCACGAGGCCAAGGCCATGCTGGGCAAGGTGCCCGGCAACATMGAAGCCATCCGCCCGATGAAGGACGGCGTGATCGCCGACTTCGTGATCACCGAGCAGATGATCAAGCAGTTCATCAAGATGGTGCACCCGCGCACGCTGTTCACCCCCAGCCCGCGCATCATCATCTGCGTGCCCTGCGGCTCSACCCAGGTCGAGCGCCGCGCCATCAAGGATGCGGCCGAGGCCGCAGGCGCCACGGCGGTCTACCTGATCGAAGAGCCCATGGCCGCCGGTATTGGCGCGGGCCTGCCGGTGTCGGAAGCCAGTGGCTCCATGGTCGTGGACATCGGCGGCGGCACCACCGAAGTCGGCGTGATCTCGCTGGGCGGCATGGTCTACAAGGGCAGTGTGCGCGTCGGTGGCGACAAGTTCGACGAAGCCATCATCAGCTACATCCGCCGCAACTACGGCATGCTGATCGGCGAGCCCACCGCCGAAGCCATCAAGAAGAACATCGGCTCGGCCTTCCCGGGCTCCGAAGTGCGCGAGATGGAAGTCAAGGGCCGCAACCTGTCCGAAGGCGTGCCACGCAGCTTCACCATTTCTTCTAACGAAGTGCTGGAAGCCCTGACCGACCCGCTGAACCAGATTGTCTCGGCCGTGAAGAACGCGCTGGAACAAACCCCTCCCGAGCTGGGCGCCGACATTGCCGACCGCGGCATGATGCTCACCGGCGGCGGCGCGCTGCTGCGCGACCTGGACCGCCTGCTGGCCGAAGAAACCGGCCTGCCCGTGCTGGTGGCCGAAGACCCGCTGACTTGTGTGGTGCGCGGCTGCGGTATCGCCCTGGAGCGCATGGACCGCCTGGGCAGCATTTTCACGAGCGAGTAAGTCGGCAGGCCTGTATGCTGCAGGCACTTTTTTTGCGCTCTGAATTGCATGACTGCACCTGCTCCAATGCTTGTTTCTGAGCACCCGCCCGTGGAGCCCGCTCCCCGCGGCAGATCCTGACCGCTGCGCACCATGCCCTTGGGTACTCTGGAGCGCAGCGCTCCCCCTTTCTTCAAACAGGGCCCTTCGGCCCTGTCGCGTTTGGCCGTGTTCAGTGCGCTGGCGCTGTTCCTCATGGTGGCCGACGCACGCTTTCAGATTACCGGCCCCTTCCGTCAGGCCGTGGCCACGGTGCTGTACCCGGTGCAGTGGCTCATGCTGCAGCCGGTGGAGTTCGCCAGCCACGGGCGCAGCTATTTCCAGTCGCTGCAAACCGCGCAAGAAGACCTGGATGCCGCCCGCAAGAAGATGACCGTGATGGGCCAGCGCGCCAACCAGGCCGACCAGCTGGCCATGGAAAACCAGCGGCTGCGCAAACTGCTGGAGCTGCGCGACCGGCTCCAGACCCCCGCACAGGCGG
Organism: Acidovorax sp. LjRoot204; assembly: GCF_056175785.1. Classification (NCBI taxonomy): domain Bacteria; kingdom Pseudomonadati; phylum Pseudomonadota; class Betaproteobacteria; order Burkholderiales; family Comamonadaceae; genus Acidovorax; species Acidovorax sp. LjRoot204. The sequence goes on along the minus strand of NZ_JBGFFF010000152.1, from coordinate 9,003 downwards.
CCGAAGTCATCTACGACACCGCAGACCCCTACACGCGCCGTGTGGTGCTGGACCGGGGGCAGCTGGGCGGCGTGGAGCTGGGCGCTCCGGTGATGGACGAGGCCGGTGTGCTGGGCCAGGTCACCCGCGTGTTTCCGCTGGTCAGCGAAGTCACGCTGCTGGTGGACCGTGACCAGGCGATTCCGGTGCTGAACATCCGCACCGGCGTGCGCGGCGTAGCCTATGGCGATCCGGTGGCGGGCCATGGTGGTGGCATGGAGCTGCGCTTCATGCCCGCCAACGCGGACATCCGCGAAGACGACCTGCTGACCACCAGCGGCGTGGACGGCCTGTATGCGCCTGGCCTGCCCGTGGCGCGCGTGGTGAAGGTGGAGCGCCGTGCCGACTCCGCGTTTGCGCGCATCTACTGCGTGCCTTTGGCGCAGGTGCAGGGTGCGCGCCATGTGGTGGTGCTCAAGCCCCTGGCCGACAACGAATTGCCCCGCCCGGATGCGGCCCCCGCCGCGCCCGCGAACAAACGCGGGGGCCGCAAATGAGCCGCCGCCTTGCCCCGCTGACCCCGACACAAGGAGGCCCGCGATGATCATGCCGCGGGGTGAGCCCCTGCTGATGCCGGTGAACCCGGTGTTCATCTGGGCCAGTCTGGCTGCGGGTCTGGCCATCAACATGCTGCCGCTGGGCCGCGTGGTGTGGATGCCTGATCTGCTGATGGTGCTGCTGGTGTTCTGGGGCGTGCACCAGCCGCTGCGCATTGGCATGGGGGCGGCCTTTGTGCTGGGCCTGTGCATGGACGTGMRCCAGTCKKCSMTGCTGGGCCAGCATGCGCTGTCCTACACCGTGCTGTCGTTCGGAGCCATCGCCATCCACCGCCGTTTGCTGTGGTTCAGTGTGCCGTCGCAAGCGCTGCAGGTGTTTCCACTGTTTGCCGTTGCCCATGCCATCGCGCTGCTGCTGCGCATGGCGGCGGGCGGAATTTTCCCGGGGTTCTGGAGCTTTCTGGCCCCGTTCCTGGAGGCGCTGCTGTGGCCCCTGGCCAGCTGGGTGCTGCTGGCACCCCAGCGCCGCCCGCCCGACAAAGACCAGAACCGGCCGTTGTGAACATGAGGCAACAACCCCCTGAGCGGCCGCGCTGTCTCCCCCTTCTCTCGCAGTGCTGTGCGCTGCGGGAAGGGCGGCGACGCGCTCGCGGCGGGGCGACCCTTGCTCGGCGTCCCCTGGCCTGGGCCGCGCCAGTCACACAGGCAGCCAGCTTCTGGGCCGTGTTTTCAGGGGTGAGGCCATGACCGAGGTGCGCAGCAGCGAAGCCGACGCCTCGCGGTTCCGGGTGCGCGCCTTGGTGGTGGGCCTGGTGGTGATGGCGGCGTTCTGCCTGGTCGCGGCGCGCCTGGTGTACCTGCAGGTGGTGCGCCAYGARGACCTGGCRGMSCAGGCSGAGAGCAACCGCACGGCCRTSGTGCCCRTKGTGCCCAACCGSGGSCTSATCCTSGACCGCAACGGCRTGGTGCTGGCCWCCAACTATTCGGCCTACACGCTGGAGATCACGCCCTCGCGTGCCGGCGTGCTGGACGAGACCATCGATGCCCTGTCCAAGGTGGTGGACATCCAGGCGCGTGACCGCCGCCGCTTCAAGCGGCTCATGGAAGAGTCGCGCAACTTCGAATCCCTGCCCATCCGCACCCGCCTGACGGATCAGGAGGTGGCGCGTTTCACCGCCCAGCGCTACCGCTTTCCGGGTGTGGACATCAAGGCGCGGCTGTTTCGCAACTACCCGCTGGGCGACGTGGCCAGCCATGCGATTGGCTACATCGGGCGCATCAACCAGACCGAGAAGGCCCGCATCCAGGACTCGGAGGACGAGGCCAACTACCGGGGCACGGAGTACATCGGCAAGCTCGGCATCGAGCACAGTTTCGAGTCGGCCCTGCATGGCGCGACCGGTGTGGAGCAGATGGAAACCTCGGCGGGTGGCCGTGCCGTGCGCAAGCTCTCCAGCCACGCCGCCACCCCCGGCGACAGCGTGATGCTGTCCATCGACATCAAGCTGCAAAAACTCATCGAAGAGCTGTATGGCAGCCGCCGCGGAGCGCTGGTGGCGATCGACCCGCGCAATGGCGAAATCCTGGCGCTGGTGAGCAAGCCCACCTTCGACCCCAAYCTGTTTGTCGAAGGCATTGATGCCGAAAACTGGGCCGCGCTCAATGAGTCCATCGACAAGCCGCTGCTCAACCGCGCCCTGCGCGGCACCTACCCGCCCGGCTCCACCTACAAGCCCTTCATGGCGCTGGCGGCGYTGCAGCTGAACAAGCGCTCGCCCAGCCTGGTGGTGAACGACCCCGGGTTCTACACCTTCGGCGGCCACACCTTCCGCAGCCACGAGGGCGGGCTGGGGGGCGTGGACATGCACCGCGCCATCCAGTTCTCCAGCAACACCTACTTTTATTCGCTGGCCGTGGACATGGGTGTGGATGCCATCCACGACTTCATGAAGCCGCTGGGTTTCGGCCAGTCCACGGGCATCGACCTCAACGGCGAAGTGCGGGGCACGCTGCCCAGCACCGAGTGGAAGCGCAACACCTACAAACGCGCCGACATGAAACGCTGGTTCCCGGGCGAAACGGTGTCGCTGGGCATTGGGCAGGGCTACAACAACTTCACGATGCTGCAGCTGGCACTGGCCGAGGCCACGCTGGCCAACGGGGGCATCCGCTATCGCCCCCACATGGCCAAGGCGGTGAAGAATGCGGTCACCGGCGCCATCACCGAGATCGTGCAGCCCCCTGGCATCAACCTGGGCTACCAGGCCAAAAACGTGGAGCTGGTGCGCAATGCCCTGGTGGCGGTGAACAAGGGCGGCACAGGCACGCGGGTGTTCATGGGCGCGCCCTACACCTCGGCCGGCAAGACGGGCACCGCCCAGGCCGTGACCATGGGCCAGAACGTGAAGTACAACGCCAAGGCGCTGGAGGAGCACCAGCGCGATCACTCGCTGTTTGCGGCCTTTGCCCCGGCCGAGAACCCCACCATCGCCCTGGCCGCCATTGTGGAGAACGCAGGCTTTGGGGCTGCCCACGCCGCCCCGATTGCGCGGCGCGTGTTTGACTATTGGCTGCTGGGCGAGTACCCCAGCGAAGAAGACATCGCCGCCGTACAAAAGGGCCTGGCCAGTGCGCCCATGGGCAAGCCCCGCAAGGCCAGCGAGGTGCCGTTGGTCACTCCTTGATCTGGCACTGGATTGCTATTGAATTAATAGCTGTTGACGCAATATCGACTAGCGCTACAAGCTGTTTTTGCTTCAAAAGCGCCTGCTAGGCACCGGCGGCGCGCGGTGACGGCTGGAGCTGGCTGAACACCAGCGCTGCCACAATCAGCGCCGCCCCGCTCAGCCCGGCCCAGCCCAGCTGCTCGCCCAGCAACATCCACGCCGTGAGTGCGGCAAACACCGGCTCCAGCCCGAACACGATGGCGCTGCGCATGGCGTCCACGCGCTGCTGGCCCCAGGCCTGCAGCGTCACCACCACCACGCTGGCCAGCAGGCCCAGGTACAGCAAGGCCAGCAAGGCGTTCACCGGCAGCTGGGCGGCCGAGTGCAGCCAGTCCATGTTGCCGCTTTGCACCAGCAACAGCGCAGTGGAGGCCAGTGCCATCACTGTGGCCTGTGCGGCGGCCATGCGGGTGGCCCGCAGGGGCTGTGCGGCCGTGCGGCGCGCGCATTCCTCCAGCGCCAGGATGTACAGCGCATAGAACACGGTGCTGGCCAGCGTCAGCGTATCGCCCAGGTTCCAGGGCTCGTTCTCGTGGAACATCAGCGCCATGCCTGCCAGCGCCATCACGCAGGCGCCCCACAACCGCCAGCCGTAGCGCCGCCCCAGTGCTGCCATCGCGATCAGCGGCACCACCAGCACGTTGAGCCCGGTGACAAAGGCATTGCGGTTGCTGCTGGTGCGTGCGAGGCCCTCGATCTGCAGCCAGAACGCCAGGAACAGCAGYAACCCCAGCGCGCAGCCCCAGCGCCGCTCGTGGCGCAGCATGCCGCGCCACAGCGGCGCCAGCACCAGCAGTGCGATCACAAACCGCAGCCAGATGATCTGCAGTGCGTCGAGGTGCGCCGAGAGCAGTTTCATCGCCGGGAAGGTGGTGCCCCACACCACGGTCACAGCCAGCAGGGCTATCAGGCCCCAGCGTTCAGTACGCATCGACAAATTCCTAAATACCAAAAAGAAAAAAGGGCCGCCGGTTGCCCGGCGGCCTCTGCGTTGCAGTGCAGTCCGGTGCGGACGGGGCTCAGTGGCTGACCTGGCCCAGGAACGCGCGGATGCGGTCGTTGGCCGGGTTGCTGAAGAACTCCTGCGGCGGCGCATCGTGCGCGATGCGACCCTGGTCGAAGAACATCACCYGGTCSGCCACCTCGCGCGCAAAGCCCATTTCRTGSGTSACCACGATCATGGTCATGCCACCACGGGCCAGGCCACGCATCACGTCCAGCACTTCCTTGACCATCTCGGGGTCGAGCGCCGAGGTGGGCTCGTCAAACAGCATCACCTTTGGAGCCATGGCCAGCGCCCGTGCAATGGCCACCCGCTGCTGCTGCCCGCCCGACAGCTGCCAGGGGTACTTGTGCGCATGGTCCTGCATGCCCACGCGGCGCAGCAGCTGCATGGCCTCGTCATTGGCCTGGGTGCGCGGGGTGCGGCGAATGCGGCGGGGCGCCAGCGTCACGTTGTCCAGCACGCTCATGTGGCCGAACAGGTTGAACTGCTGAAACACCATGCCCACCTCGCAGCGCTGGCGCTGCAGGGTGGTGAGGTCGTCGCACACCTCCACGCCATCGATGGTGATGCGCCCGCTGTCGTGGGGCTCCAGGCGGTTGATGGCGCGCAACAGGGTGCTCTTGCCCGAGCCCGAGGCGCCAATGATCACCGTCACCTCGCCGGTGTGGAACACGGTGGACACGTCCTTGAGCACCTGGTGCGCGCCAAACGACTTGCACACGCGCTCGGCCACGATGTAGGGCTTGGGTGGAACGTTGGAGTTCATTGGTTGCGGCCCTCCACGTCAAAGCGGTACTCGACGGCGTTGGAGATCTGTGTGACCAGTGTGGTCAGCAGCAGGTAGGTGATGGCCACCGTGGTCAGCGTGGCGATGGGCTGGAACGTGGCCGACTGGATGCGGTTGCCCACGTTGGTCAGCTCCACCACGCCGATCGCGTAGGCCAGCGAAGAGTCCTTGAGCAGCGCCACAAAGTTGCTCACCAGCGGCGGCAATGAGATCTTGAACGCCTGCGGAAACACCACGTCCATGAACACATGCATGCGGCCCAGGCCCAGCGCCCGGGCGGCCTCGGTCTGACCGCGTGGCACGGCCAGTAGGCCCGCGCGCAGCGCTTCGGCGTTGTAGGCGCCCACATTGAGTCCCAACGCCACGACGGCGGCGGCAAAGTCGGGCAGGTTCAGCCCTGGCACCAGCACCGGCAGCGCAAAGTACACAAACAGGATCTGCACCAAGAGCGGTGTGCCGCGAATGGCCCAGATGTACACGCCAGCAATCCAGCGCACGGGCGTCCAGCGGGCGGTGCGGGCCAGCGCCGCAGCTGTGCCCAGCACCAGGCCCACGGCACCGCTGACCAGCGTGAGCCACAGCGTGGTGCGCGCACCTTCAGAAAACGCCTGGGCATTGGGTCCGATGGGGTCAGGGAAGAACGACAGCAATTGGCCCAGCAACGAGAGGGCCAGCACCATCACCACCAGTGCAGCGACCAGCGTGGCATTGCTGCGCTGCTGTCGGGACCAGCTTTGTGGCCAAAGAGCGAGAAGCATGGATCAGACGACCAGAAGGTCTTGGTTGGAAATCGGGTGGGCGGCAGGGACATTGGCCTGCGCCGCCACAAAAGGCAAAAGGTGCGCAGAGGCTCCCGGCCTTCTGCGCACCCCATGTGCCGTCATATCAATTGCAGCGCACGTCTTCGTTGAAATACTTCTTGGAGACGGCGGCGTAGCTGCCATCGGCCAGCACTTCGGTGAACGCCTTGTTCCAGGCATCGGCCAGGCCGGTGTTGCCCTTGGCCATGGCGGGGGCGATGCGCTCGATGAACAGCATGTCGCCCAGCTTGAAGCCGGCCTTGGCGTTCTTGGCAGCGGCTTCCTTGGCCACGAACTTGTCGCTGACCCAGGCGTCCACGCGCTTGGAGATCAGGGCACGCTGGGCGTCGGTGTCTTGCGGGAAGTTCTTCACCTCCTTCACGCCGCTGACCTTCTTCACCTGCTCCAGGTAGCTGGTGCCGGTTTGCACGGCCACGACCTTGCCGGTCAGGTCCTTGGCGTTGCGGATCTTGTCGTCCATGGCCACGATGATGCCGCCCGAGCAGTAATGGGGGTTGGCAAAGGTCACGGCCTTGGAGCGCTCGTCGGTCACACCGTGCGAGGCGATCACGGCGTCCCAGCGGTTCTGGCCCAGGCCGGTCAGCAGGGCGTCAAAGCCCAGGGTCTTCCATTCGAGCTTCAGGCCCATCTTCTTGACCACCAGCTCCGCCACTTCCACCTCAAAACCCGTCAGCTTGGTGCCTTCGAAATAGTTGAAGGGAGCGAACTGGCCCTCGGTGGCCACGATGATCTTGCCGTCCTTCTTGACTTCGTCCAGCGTGCGGGCCTGGACGGCGAGGGCAGCGCACAGCGCCACGGCGGTGACAAGGGCAGACTTGAAAAATTGCATGACAGGTTCCTGTGGGGGTGGTTCAGGTACAAAAAATCCGGCCTGCGGGTAGGCAGGCCGGAGCGGGTGGATGCGGACATCGCCATTGGCGATGGGCCTCGTCATCAAACGGAAACGTGCGGAAATTATAGGACGCGCGTTCACATTCGGGCCATGCAGGGCAACCCCGATGACCTCGGAGCGCCCTGGTGGTAGGCCTTACGGGGCGTTGCAAGTTGGGTGCCACCCTGGCCTGGCGACCGACACCCGGTGCGTGAAGAGCAGGCCTACCGCAGAAAGGCGTCGTACCCCGTCTTCAGGATCAGGGTGCTCACCACCACGATGAAGATGCCCCGCACAAAGCCGGTGCCATGCTTGAGCGCCATGTGGGTGCCGAGCAGGCTGCCCAGCACGTTGGCCACGGCCAGCGTCACCGCAAAGTGCCACCACACATGGCCCTTGGCGGCAAACAGCGCAATGGCGGCGACGTTGGTGGCGCAGTTGAGCAGCTTGGCCGACGCCGAGGCATTGAGAAAGTCGTAGCCCAGCAGCCGCACGAACAAAAAGACGAAGAAGCTGCCGGTGCCCGGGCCAAAGAACCCGTCATAAAAACCGATGAGCACACCAATCAGGCAGGCGGCGATCACCTCGGCCCGGCCCGCGAACCGGGGGGTGTGGTGCCGCCCCAGCTCCTTCTTGGCCAGGGTGTAGAGCAACACGCCCAGCAGCACCAGGGGCAGCAGCTTGCGCAGGAAGTCGGCCGACACCACGGTGACGGCCCAGGCGCCCACGAACGAGCCGGCAAAACCGGCGGCTGCAGCCGGCAGCATGGCCGACCAGCGAATCTGCACCTTGCGGCTGTATTGCCAGGTGGCCATGGCGGTGCCCCAGACCGAGGCCGCCTTGTTGGTGCCCAGCAGGGTGGCTGGGGGCGCCCCCGGAAAAGCTGCAAACAGCGCGGGCACCATCACCAGTCCACCGCCCCCCACGATCGCATCCACAAAGCCCGCGAGCAGCGAGGCCAGGGTCATCAAAATCCATTCCATCGCAGGATTGTCGCACCGGGCCTGCTATCGATTCAGGACCGCTCAGGATCGAGCGGGCAAGAAAAAGGCGCTGGGATCGCCAGCGCCTGAAAGGGTTCACACCTCGTTGGGTGTTTTGAATGTGGTTCTTGGTAGAAAGGTTGTCTCCTCGGGCCCCTCGCTTGGCACACCGAAGCGCGCTTTCGAGTGCCGTGACTGTAACGGCTGCACCCCGCTGGTGCATTGGGGGTTTCCCGCCCCCCGTTGTTGGGCGCCGGACGGCTTGCGGGGACGCTCTGTGCCCCGATTCGGGGGCATCTGGCTGGCATGGCTCGTGCAATGCGCTTGTAACAAATTGCGAAAGGGAGCGTGCATGCGTGCAGTCAACCACCGGGTGTTTGCGGTCGTGTCGTTGTGTCTGGGGCTGTGCACCTGCGCGCTGGCCCAGGGCGTGCCAGAGGCTCCTGCAGTCGCGGCGCCTCTCACGCGCCCCGCCCTGGTGGCCCAGGACACGGTAAATGCGGCCCATACCGGCTGGATGATGACTTCCACCGCCCTGGTGCTGCTGATGACGCTGCCAGGCATTGCGCTGTTTTACGCAGGCATGGTGCGCAGGAAGAACGTGCTCAACACCATGGCCAGCGTGGTGGCCATTGCAGCGCTGGTCAGCCTGCTGTGGTTTGCGGCGGGGTATTCACTGGCCTTCACACCGGGCAGCGCCTGGCTTGGCGGCTGGGACCGTGCTGGCTTTGCCGGGCTCGACTTTCAACTGGAGGCGGGCAAGCTGGCGGTGAGCCACATTGCGCCGCTGATCCCGGAGTCGGTGTACGCGATGTTCCAGCTCACCTTTGCCATCATCACGGCCGCGCTGCTGGTGGGCGCGTTTGTGGAACGCATGCGGTTTTCGGCCATGCTCGTCTTCATCAGCCTGTGGACACTTGTGGTCTATGCGCCCGTGGCGCACTGGGTGTGGGAGCCGGGTGGCTGGCTGGCGCAGATGGGCGCGCTGGATTTTGCGGGCGGCTCGGTGGTGCACGTGAACGCGGGCGTGGCGGGGCTGGTGTGCGCCTGGTTTCTGGGCCGCCGCGCGGGGTATGGGCGCGAGCCGTTTGAACCCTACAACCTGGGGCTCACCATGGCGGGCGCGGGCATGCTGTKGGTGGGCTGGTTTGGCTTCAACGCGGGCTCTGCGGTCGCGGCCGATGGGCGCGCCGGGCTGGCCATGGCAGTGACGCACCTGGCCGCTGCGGCCGGTGCGCTGTCGTGGATGCTGGGTGAGTGGGTAGTGCGCGGG
>NZ_JBGFFF010000151.1:0-10728 GCF_056175785.1 Acidovorax sp. LjRoot204 | reverse complement strand
CCGCCCGACCTGGGCGAGCTGGATGTGACCCAGCTGCAAAACCTGTACTGGGAGAACCGCGCCGAGATCATGGAAATGCTCAAGGCGGCATTCAGCGACTACATGGCCGAGTGGTTCCCGGCCGGCACCTATTTCGAGAAGGCCACCGCCTGGCTGGAGCGCGCGCTGGGCGAGGGCGGCACCAGCATCAATACCGATATGGAAAACGCACTGTGGGAGCGTGACCGCGCACGCCTGGCGGCCGAGGCTGCCCGCGCAGAGGACGAGGCAATGACGGCGTTTGCCAGCCGCGGCTACGTGTTGCCCCCCGGATCTCTGGTGCATGGAGTGCTCACTATTCGCCAGGGCCTGACCAATGCCCTGAGCCAGCAATCCCGCGACATTGCCATCAAGGCGCACCAGGACGAGCTGGACAATGCCCGTCTGGCGGTGCAGCAGGCCATCAGCCTGCGCGGCGCGGCCATGTCGGCGGCCATCAACTACATGCAGGCGCTGGCCGTGGCCCCGCAGATTGCCACCACGCTGGCCACCGCGCAGATTGACGGCCAAACCCGCATTGCATCGGCCCGGGCCGACCTGTTCCGCACGGTGACGGGCGCCAAGACCGACATTTACCGGGCCGTGGCCGGGGTGGAGTCGGACGTTTACAAGACCATCACCGGTGCGCAGAGCGACTTTTTCAAGGCCGAGGCGGGCGCCAAGAGCGACCTGTACCGTGCCCAGGTGGACGGCTGGCGCGCTGGTGTGACCGCCGATGCGGATGTGTACCGCGCAGTTACCGGCGCCGAGGCCGACGCCTACCGAACGCTGGTGGACGCCATGACCCGCCTGTATTCCACCGACGCCCAGGTGGCTCAGGTGCCACTGGATGCCGTGTTCAAGAAGGCGGGCATCGACTTCAACGTGGCCGATTCCAACCTCAAGGCGAAGCTGGCCATGGTGAGCGAGAAGGTGAAGGCGGCGGTGGCGGCGGCCCAGCAGGTGGCCACACAGGCATCGGCTGCGCTGAACAACCTGAACGTGAACACCCAGGTCAGCAACGCGACAAGTACCAGCTTCGTGCAGCGCTGACGCCCCCAGTAGGGTTCGACCAAAAGCCGCTATGTGCGGAGACTCAAGAGAGCGAATCTCGAAAGGTCTCCCCATGTACGGCTTCCAGTCCCATGCCGCGCGCCGCCTGGCGCAAATGCCAGCCCCTGAGCCGCAGATGGCTGACGGCGGCGTGGTCCCGTTCGGCGCCCGTGGCGTTGCAGGCCTGCGCGACATGATCCCCAAGATGCAGGCGATGGGCTACCAGCAAGCCGCCCCCGCCGCGCCATCGGCGGCCGAACGCCTCCGGGCCATGATTCCCCAGATGGAGGCCATGGGCTACAAGCAGCAGCCCCAGTACCTTGCCCGGGGCGGCGTGGTGCGCGGCCCTGGCACCGGCACCAGCGATTCCATTGAAACCGAGGCCGAGCCAGGCACCTTCATCATGCCGGCAGACAGCACCAAGGCCATCGGCGCGAACGCTTTGGAGAAGCTGGCCACCGTGCCGGTGAAGCTCAGCAATGGCGAGTTTGAATTCCCGCCGGAGCAGGTCATGGCCGTGGGCGCGGCAGTGCTCAAGCTGCTCAAGGACACCACCCACAAGCCGGTGAACGGCGAGGATRGCGGCCAGCCCGATGACGAAACGGGCGAGGGTGCAGGGCACGAAATGGCCGAGGCCATGCCCGGCGGCCAGGAGGACGATGCTGGAGAGGGCATGGGCTACCGCCCTGCCGACCGCATGGCCCAGATGCCGCCCATGATGTTTGCCGATGGCGGCCTGATCGACAACAACGTCACCAGGGTGGGCAACAGCTACAGCGGCGGCAATGTCGGCGGCGATGTGTCGTTCAACGGTCAACCGGGCGCTGGGACTTTCAGCTCCGTTCCTTGGAGTACCCCGGCACCCGCTGCGCCCGCCGCGTCTCCTGCACCTGTTGCAGCGCCCGCAGCATCTGCCATGTCTGCTGCGTCGCCTGCTCCTGCGCCGGCGGCCCCCATGGGCTGGGCCGAACGCAATGCGCTGCGCAATACCCAGGTGACTGCCAGCTCCATTCAGGATAGCCCCGAGCGCACGGCGGCCCAGGCATCGCTGGCACCACCTCCAGCGCCCGCAGGTTTCCAGTCCGCAACCCAGCGCTTGGGAGCCTATTCCGACCCGCGCAGTTCCCTGTATGACCCCAACCCGTATGCGGCCAGCAATGCAGCAAAGTTGGCTGCGCCCCAGGGCTTTCAGCCGCGCCGGTATGCGGACGGCGGAACGGTGCAGGATGAAGAGCGTGCCCAGCGTTTGGCCCAGATTCCTGTCGGCGGCCCTCCTGGCTGGACCGGTGGTGGCGCATCTGCTCCCGCCGCCTCAGCGCCTGCGCCAGTGGCTGTCGCTCCTGCGCCACCTCCGGCAGCACCAGCTCCGACTGGAGCTCTGTCGCGTGCCGCATCGATGGCGCCAGCCCCGGCACCTGTTGCGCCTGCCGTCGCCGCGATGGGCACGTTGCCCGCCGCAGACCCCAGCACCCGCAGTGAAGACGCAGCCCAAGGCATGCAGCGCCGACAGGCAGCTGACGCACTGGCGCAGATGCCGAACGCTCCACAAACCGAGATGCGTGCACCCACCATCAGGAACAGCACCAACGACTGGGCAGCACGCAAGCAGCTGGAGAATCTGGCAACCGCTGCTTCAAGCATCACCAATGATGCGCGCTGGGGCGGAGAGGGCGACAAGTCGCAAGACCGCCAGGCGCTGGCCCAGGCCCAGGCGACGGATGCGGCCTTGCAGCAGGCCCAACCCGGCGTTGATGCAGCGGCCATGCGCGAGAACGCTGGCAACATGCGCGCGCAGATGCAGGCTCGCAGCAGCGCAGCCATCGCGGACGCGCAAAACAGCAACGCGCTGGACCGCACCTTGATCACCGAGCGGGGCAACAACACTCGCGCCGGCATCGCTGCGCAGGGTGTTACGGAGGCTGCGCGCCTGAAGGCGCTGCAGGACGGCAAGGCGCCACCCGGATACCGTTACACGGCAGGCGGGAACATGGAGGCCATCCCAGGCGGCCCCGCCGACCTGAAGCAGAACAAGGAAGGCGTGCAACAGGGCAAGGACACGCAGGATATTTTCTCGATCCTGAACGAGGCCCGGCCCCTGATGGACAAGACCACGGGCAGCTATGCAGGCGTGGCGCTGGACAAGGCGGCTCAGACTTTCGGCGTGGCAACAGAGGGCGCGAAAGCCTCGGCCCAGCTCAAGGCGCTGGAAGGTGCCCTGGTGTCCAAGATGCCCAAGATGTCCGGCCCGCAGTCCGACAAGGACGTGCTGCTCTACAAGCAGATGGCCGGTCAGATCGGAGATCCAACGATCCCCGTTGAGCAGCGGCGCGCAGCGATGGACACCATCGAGAGCCTGAACATCAAGTACCTGCCTGCAGTGACTGACGCGGCAGGGTATCAGTCGGTCCCGTCCGGTTCGTACTACAAGACGCCCACCGGTGATGTGCGGAGGAAACCGTAATGGCCAATCCTTGGGACAACGACGAGATCATCCGGCCCGCAGGCGGCGGCGCTCCGGCTCCAGCGCCTGCCTCCGCAGCAGTACCCTCGGCCTCTACGCCCGCTGCCAACCCATGGGACAAGGACGAGATCGTGCGTCCTGCGCCTGGTGCGCCAGCGCAGACCAAAGCGGCAGCGCCTGAAGCTGCTCCGGCTTCTGGCGGCCAGCAGCGCACTTTGGGCGAGAGCGCGGCGCGCGGCCTTGGCATCGGCGTGCGTGGCGTCGTTCAGGGTCTGACCGACCTTCCGGCCACGCTCACCGACAACCTGGTGGCGAAACCCATCAATGCAGGCTTGAATGCCGTCATGGGCGAGGGCAACGGTCCGCGCCTGAAGATGCTGGGCGAGTCCACCAACGACCTGCTGACCAAGGCTGGGCTACCGGTGGCAGAGACTGCTTCGGAGCGCGTGGTGCAGGACATCAACCGGGGCGGGGCCTCTGCGGTGGGCGGCATTGCCACGGGCGCGGGCCTATCGAACGCTGCCGGAGCTGTGACACAGGCTGTGGGCAAGACCATGGCCGCCGCGCCTCTCACGCAGGTAGCCAGCGGCGCAGCAGGGCAGGGCGCCGCTGCAGTCACCCGAGAGAGCGGCGGAGGCGAGGGCGCGCAGCTCGTGGCCAACGTGGCTGGCTCTCTGGCGCCTTCGGTGATTCCTTTCGCAACGCAAACCGCTGTGCGCGGGGCCCTGCGTGGAGGTGAAGCAGGCCGCCAGCGGGTTGCTGACAACATCGCCACCTTTGAAGCGGCATCTGGCACGGTGCCCACCATGGGCCAGGCCACTCAGTCGCGCACGCTGCAGGCTGCAGAAACTGGCCTTTCCAACGTGATCGGTGGGTCTGGGATCATGGCCCGGCGTGGCGAGGCCCAGGCAAAGGCGCTGGAGGACTCCGTGCAAAGCTTGTCGCAGCAGCTGGCCCCCAATGCCACCGGCTGGGGCGCAGGGGAGGCCATCACGAAAGGCGTGAACGCCTTCAAGGACAGTGTGAAGACCACGCAGAAGGAGCTGTACGGCAAGCTGGACAACTTCATCCCGCCCACCACGCCGGTGAGCGTGAACCGCACGCAGGAGGCGCTGAAGGCGCTGAACGAAGGCATCGACGGTGCACCGAACCTGTCCCAGTTCTTCCGCAATGCCAAGATCGGAAATATCGAGCGTGCCATGCTCAAGGACGTGGAAGGCGCCACGCTGGCAAACATCGCTCCCGGCATGTCTTCGACGGGTGTTGCCCCGACTGCTGGCCAACTGCCATACCAAGCAATCCAGAAGCTGCGCACGCTGGTGGGCCAGGAGATTTCCGAGAACTCCCTGACCTCCGACGTCCCCCGCAGCAAGTGGCGCGCTCTGTACGCGGCCCTGAGCGATGACCTGGGCACGGCAGCAGAACAGGCGGGCCCACAGGCGCAGCAGGCCTGGAGCCGAGCCAATCAGTACACCAAGGCCAGCATCCAGCGGCTGGATCAGCTGGAAACCATCGTGAACCGGGAGGCTCCCGAACGCGTTTTCAAAGCCGCCACCAGTGGTCTGTCCGATGGTGGCACCCAGATCAACCGGCTGATGAAGTCCATGCCCGAGGAAAATCGCCGCGAAGTGGCCGCCGCAGTTCTGCAGCGGCTGGGCCGGGCCAAGAACTCAGCGCAGAACGAGATGGGTGACGCATTCAGCAGCGAGACGTTCCTGACCAACCTTGCGGCCATGTCGTTGCCAGCGCGGCGCGCGCTGTTCTCCAACTCTGGGTTCCCTGGGCTGGAAGAGAAGGTGATGACTATGGGGCGGATGGCCGCCAATCGGCGCGAGGGTGCACAGGTGTTCTCGAATCCATCGGGAACTGCGCGTCAGATCGGCCTGGGCGCCTGGGCCAGCACACTGATCGGTGGTCTAGCATCTGGCAATCCGGTTGTCATTGCCGGTGCCCTGGCAGCCCCAGCAACTGCGAACGTGCTGGCGCGCAAGATGACTTCAGAGCAGGCCGTACGGAATTTGGCTGAAAAGGCAGTGTTGAACCCGGCTGCAGGCGGTGCCGGGGTAGCTGCGCTCGCTCGCGAGGATCAGCGGCGGTGAGCTACTTCTTCCCGGCCTTGGAGATTTCGACAATGGCGTACACAAGGACGCCGCCGGCAAGAGCCCAACCCAAGGCAGGGACGGCAACGCAGAGGTAGGACACGGCTGCAATGACTGCAACCCAGATCGCCACTTTCAACAGGCCTTTGCCCAGCCCGTACCAGAACCCGAAAGTCTCTGCATCCGGGTTGCGGCCGCTCAGGAGCTCTTCGCTCTCGGCAAGGGACATTGGGCGCTTGTACTGGTCATTGGCCATGGGCGGAATGTAGCACTTCACTGCTCATTTGGCCCAAATACTCGCTTTTGGTGAAGCTGGTCGAATCTCCGCGATTCCTTTGAGTAGGGGTGTCGCACGAAATAGTAGGCGGCTGCAAAGACAAGCAATCCAGGTAGCCAGTGGTGAGTCATGAGACCAACTGCAAGGCCCCAGCCTATTGCTAGCGGCCAGGCCAGCTGCTCTGCAACACCCAGCTTGGCATCAGCGAGGTCCCACTGGTGTTGAAACTCCTGGTCTTTGGTCAGGCCTGGCTCGGTGTCCTGGAACTCTTCAGTCATGGGCGGGGACTGTAGCAGGAGGGACTCCCTGCCAACATAGATCTAGGGCTGAGGTCTGTTGTACAGTAAGTCAACATCAAATTTGTCGGAGGAACAGCGTGGCGGACAAGAAAACACAGGACTTTGGGCATGCAGAGATCACGGTTGCCCCTGACTTTAGATTTGTCAACGTGGACTTATTTGGATTGGCTGTCACCACCAAAAAAGACGGATCGAAAAATTTTGCCGTGAGTGTTTTTGAGTCAATTCTTGTGCCTCATTTTGAGTCTGGTGGTATGGTGGGGTTGAAACCTGTTCGACAGGCTGTATCAACGTTGGCAATGAATGTTGATGCAGCAAAGGCGCTTCACAATGCTCTCGAGCGGGCGTTGCATGATTTGGAGACTGGCCAGGATGGTGAAGAGAGTTAAAAATGGCGGGCGATCCACCATTTCTTGGCCGCCTGCTTGGCCCTTCTGAGGATGAGCGCAAGTTAAAGATCACGTCGCTGACACGCGATCCTGGCGCAGACAGTTTTTTGCACAGTATCAAAGGTTATAACGATCCGGCGTTCCTGCCCGTTGACGAAGCTTTGCTTAATTGGCGCAACGTAAATCTTGTTGATTTTGTTGGCAAGGGTTGGAACGAATCGGAAAACTGGGTTGGTGATGTTGAGTTGGTTGGGAAAATCCCAGCTGTATCCAAAACAGCACAGAGCAAAAAAACAATGCCAGAAATCACTCGCGAAGAGTTAGACGCCAAGCTTCAAACCCTTGAGGCTCGGATGGACACGCGCGTAGCCGAAGTGGTGGGCCGCATAGATGCGTTGATAGCCAGCCAGAAAGGCTTGGTTGACACGATGAGAGCTGGTCAAGAAGGGATGAACCAGCTGTACCAGGCCAAATTCGACTCAATTGACGCGAGCCAAAAGAGCACCGACGCTGGTATCAAGAATCTCAAGACCACATTCATCGTTACTGCTATTTCAAGCACGATAGCTATCGTGCTTGGAATTGCTGCATTTAATGCAACCGTGCTTTCAAATATGGTCGCATCATTTGAATCAGGGAAAAATACCATGCAGTCGATCAATCAGGTTTCCAATCAATTGAACGACACGGCCAAGCGGTTGGATGAGTTGGACAAACGCTTAAGTAAATCTGACAAGCCGAACTGACTCTCATTGGTAAGGTCTGCAAACTCGTATCGGATTTGCACGCCGTCACACAAGCCCTCTTCGGAGGGCTTTTTCACGCCCCCAGTAGCGATTGCCCGCTGCGAACAGAGCAAGCAGACTGGTCCCAAACCACCAGGACCAGCTTAGTGCCACCCGACTACCAACCAAGGCGCCAGACAGCCAAAGAGGAACCCGCCGCCCGCTTGGCGCTCATCGACCAGATCCCGACGACTGGCTACCAGCCAGCGCCCCAGGCCGAACCTTCCCCGCCATCCGCAATGGAGCGTCTGCAGTCCATCGGCGGCGCGGTGGCCGATTCCGGCTTTCGTGCTGATGTGGTCCGAGGCCTCGCTGACGTGGCCAATCGCACAGCGGCGAGCGTCCTGGGCGGTCCAGTGGACCTTACCGCTGCAGCGCTCGGCGGCCTGGGCTACCAGCACCCGGCGCCAGTCGGTGGGTCAGAGTGGATCGGCCAGCAGATGGAGCGCGCTGGCGCCGTGACCTCCGAGCGGCGGCCGGCTGCGGAGCTGCTTGGATCGCTGGCCGGGCCCAGTGCGGCAGCAAAGGCTGCAACCGCCTTGGGCTTCATGGCTGCCATGTCGCCAGAAGGGAAAGCCAGGTTGCTGGCAGACCTGACGGCAGGGAAGGGCAGCGGGACCTACCGGCTGGGGGATGTGACGCAGGGGCAGGCGAATGGGTTGCAGCGCCTTGGGATGCCGCCTTCTGTCGGGCGCGACGTGGTGATGACTGATGCGGCTCACGCTCACCTCATGGACAGGCGGATCGGTATCGATAACTTCACGCCAGCTGAGGTCACAAAATTTGCCGAGCAGGCGATGCAGCCGCGATCATCCGCATGGATTGACCCAGCCGCCAAGAATCACAAGCCTTCTTTGTTGGCGGACGGGCTGCTGGATCAGGCGACCGGCCGTCGCTACTCCGCCCAGATGCCGCTTCAGTCTCAAGGAGATGCCTTAGAAGTTGTGACAGTCGTTCCGCGAGGATTGCCCGCAAGAAAGAAAAAAGCCCCTGAATAGGGGCTTGATTCTGGACGATCCTGGAGGGAGCGGGGCCGATTCCGCCTCTCGTACATAACAGCTTTTCAGCTGACATTGACAGGGCACAACCAGGGCATCACTTTCAGCGGCATTTCGCTGACGTCTTGATTGTACTTCCCGGCCCTCAAGCCAGCAACGCCCCCCCAGTAGGGTTCGCGCAAAGTTGCACCTCCCGGAAGACTCCGTGGCATGGCAGCAATCAAGAAAGACCCCGACGCAACCCTCGACTACACGGTCGATTGGTCGGACTGGCTCGCCCCTTTGGCGGATGTGATTACGTCCGTTGAGTGGGTCCCAAGCGCGGGCATCACGGTTGAGTCCTTCTCGAACACCAGCGCTACCGCCACCGCCTTAGTTTCTGGCGGCGTTGTGGACGYCGACGAGTTCGTGACCTGCCGCATCACCACCGCTGCCGGCCGCATTGACGACC
Source organism: Acidovorax sp. LjRoot204 (assembly GCF_056175785.1). Classification (NCBI taxonomy): domain Bacteria; kingdom Pseudomonadati; phylum Pseudomonadota; class Betaproteobacteria; order Burkholderiales; family Comamonadaceae; genus Acidovorax; species Acidovorax sp. LjRoot204. The sequence goes on along the minus strand of NZ_JBGFFF010000151.1, from coordinate 1,898 downwards.
GGACCATCAATTTCGCCATCACCCAACGCTGAGGACCGGCCATGTCTGTCACCTACTCTACCGCAGCCAAGACGGCCCGCATGAATGCTGTTGTTTCCACCATCGGCACTTCGGGCAAGCTCAAGTTGTTCAACTCCGCCGACGCGCTGCTGGCCACCTTCAATCTGGCATCGACAGCGGGCACCGTATCCGGCGCTGTGCTGACGCTTTCAGACGCCAACGGTGGCGCGGACGGCATCCTGAGCACCACGGCATCCGCTGCGGGTACAGCCACCAAGGCCAGCATCACGACCTCTGCAGACGCTGACGTGATTACCGGCCTGACCGTTGGCACCTCCGGCACCGACCTGGTGCTGGACAACAACGTGCTGGCGAGCGGGCAGGCCATCACCATCAACTCCGCGACGATCACGCACGCTTGATAGGAGCATGGCGTGGCCAGCGATATCTACTTTGGCAACGTTTCCCTACTGCTGCGCGGCGACGGGACTGATGGGTCTACGACTATCGTTGACAGCAGCGGTTCGCCAAAGATCCCGTTCGACATTGGCGCGGTCACAATTTCGACCACGCAGTCCAAGTTCGGCGGATCTGCGCTCAAGTTCCCTGGCTCCGGCCAGCAGCTCCGTTACTCAGCCGACGCGGGATTCAACCCTGGCACTGGACCGTTCACGCTGGAGTTTTGGCTCTACCTGAACTCAACGAGTGCTGCCCAGACAATCGCTACCAATTACAAAGACTCGACACACGGGTTTGGCATCAGCGTACTTTCTGGCGGTGGCCTTGCGGTCAACTTGTCTGGTGACGAGTACGACATCACCACTTCCAGTGGCGTTGTGAGCGCGAATACATGGGTGCATGTCGCGCTCAGTGGGCAGGAGGGCAGCTATAAGCTTTTTGCTGACGGCACTCAAGTCGGCTCGACATACACAGGATCGGTGTCGCTGGATTCCGATGCTGTCCTGAGTATCGGTGGACTCCTATATGCCGGGACATGGTACGACCGCACGAACGGCTATGTCGATGAATTCCGCATCACGAAGGGTGTTGCGCGGTACACATCCAACTTCACGCCTCCGACCGAAGAATTCGGCGGGTCGATTCGATTGGCTGGCCAAGTCAAGGATGCATCCAACAATCCAGCAGCGCGTCTGATTCGCGCGCTCCGGGAAGATACCGGCGTGGTGATTGGAACTACCACCAGTGACGGCACGACTGGCAACTACACCATCAACACGACCTACAACGGCCCGCACTCGTTGATCGCTTACCCAGACACGGGCGAGAGCCTGCCAGCACTGACCTACCGAGGGGTTATGCCGGTATGAGCTACACGCCGCCGGCAGGGGATGCTGCGGATTTCTCCTGGGTGGGTGTGGCGTCCTATGCGCCACCGGCCGGTGACGCGGCGAACTTCACATGGTTCGCTGGCACGGGAGATTCATCGGGATCACTGGCAGCCGCAGAAGCGGGGGCAGACGGACTCAGTGCGACAGGCAGCGTTTTCGCGCAGGGCGCGCTTACGGCAACGAGTGCCGGGGCTGATACAGCCAGCATTTCCGGTGTAACGCTTGCCGTTGGCGCGATGGCGACCGCGGAGGCCGGCGCGGACGTGCTGGCGGGCACAGGTGTTAGYGCCGCTGGCCGTCAAGGCGCGCTGGCGGCCGTGGAATCTGGCGCCGACGCTCTTGCAGCAACCGGCACGGCGCCGAGCGCGGTAGGCAGCCTGTCCGCAACCGAAACGGGCGCCGATACCCTGAGCGCGACGGGTGGGCCTTCCATACTGGCAGGGTCCATGGCTGCGGTGGAGTCCGGTTYCGATGCCGCAACCATTTCAGTACGCGCCCTGATCGCTGGAGCCATGGCCGCCATTGAGATCGGCGGCGACAGCATGGCCG
>NZ_JBGFFF010000150.1:0-10745 GCF_056175785.1 Acidovorax sp. LjRoot204 | reverse complement strand
GCTCCGCACAGCAACCACCACAGACCACCAAGAAGGAGAAGGCGACCAAGAACTTATCCACAACGTGAGCGTGAAGTTCACGAACCAGGGTGGGTCAGATCGAGATGGAAATGGTGGGTTAGGTTTGCGTGGAAATCAACACGCAGGAATTGCGRCCAGCTTGGAACCGTACTTTTGAGCGACAGAGCGGGTTTGATTGATCATGTTGATCTCCTGTTTGAAAGGTGCGGGATTGCACCCCATAGCCGATGGCGCTTCACAGCGTTGACCGGCTACAGGCTGAAATCTCAACTAGCTACGTCCCGGGAACGAAATTCCATTTGTTGCGATTGATAGGGTTGCCGCCTAGCGCCATCAGAGAGGCACAGAGCGGTGCAATTCGCGAAGGTCCACAACCTGCGCACGGTGAAATGGCTCTGCGTGGTCTTCGATAAGCTGGGCGACGGTTTCGAGGTCTTCGACCGCTACGGCTTCGCGCAGCAACATGACCCATTCGGGCTGGCCGTCCWCATATGAGGGGGCGAGGAATGCGCCCGTGGTTGCCGACTGGATCACGTAGAACATCACTGCACCTTGGGAGCTGGCTTGGCCTGTTCAACGGGGCGGATATCGACCAAGACCATCTTGGTTCCGTCCTGCGCTGCAGCAGCCATTTCAAAGGTGGCAATGGCCTTGATAGGCAGTGCTGCGCCGAGGTGTGCCCACTTGTCAAACTCTTTGGCGTCGCCGAGCTTGAAGGGGCGAGTGGCGCGACCGATGGAGCGGCCAGCACTGTTTTCGGCGAGGTCGACTTCGCAGTGAAACACGGTGCTGCTGAATGCGCGGCCATCGATGGAGCCYGCGCTTTCCTTGACGCCGTGGACGATGACTTCGGATTTGAATTGCATGGTGATTTCCTTGGGCCTTGTTGAGGGTTATGCGATGACGTGGCCAGCGTCTGCGCCCTTGAAAACTCGTTTGGTTGCGCGTTGATAAACGCGGGCTATTTCGTCGCGTGAAAAGCGGCGAAGGCGACCGGGAAGGCTTGCGCCTTGAACGATGGCTTCGAACTCGTCGTAATCCATGAGAGCGAACATGAGGGCCAAGCTAGGGCCAGCCACATCACGCACCCAGCGCTTGTTGCGGGTGACTTCGGCTTCGATGGTTTCAGCGGCCAAGCGACCGTTGCAGGCCAAGCTGGCGGGATTCAGTTCGATCTGTTCGTCTGCCTCACGCAGCAGCGCGGCATGCCATGGGCTGGCCTCTGCGAAGAAGTCGGCAGGGCGGCGCAGCATGCCCACATCGAGCACGCGAGCCTTGTTGCCCAAGCGAAGCTCTGCACGCATCCAACCGGATGCATCCTTGTCGCCGAAGAGCTGATGGCCTTTTTCGTAGATGTTGGTTTGCTTGCCAACTTCTTTGGAGCCGATGTAGAAGCTACGGCCCTTGCCGTTCATCCAGTCGCCGACCATGTTGCACTTGAGGCGCTTGCCGCCTGAGTCCATGAGGCCGTTTTCATAGTCGGCCTGAATGCGTTGCATGCCGCCCGTGATGCCATCAAAGAAATCAAGCGCGAGGTCACAGCGGGTGATGACGCCGTTTACTTCATCGACCAAATCGGCCATGTCAAAGCGCCAGGAGGGCTTTGCAAACGTGCAGGCTGTGCCGTAGAGGTTCACGTGCAGAGTGCGCTTTTGCGCTTGCTGGCGGGGACCGTCGCCACTGGCACCAAAGCCAACCCAACCGACCTCTTCGCCGTTGCGCTCAATGCTCCAACGGCTTTTGTAGAAGTCGTGCCCCTTGCGCACTTCGGAGGCAACATTGAAACCATCGCCAAGGGCATCGACCACGCGGAGGGCAAGCTCTGCGGCCTGAGCGCTGGGCGCAAAGTCTTCATCTGGCACTTGCTGCAGCTTGTGCATGAAGCGCGCAAAACGCTGGGCTTCATAGGTGCCGTACTGCTCTTCATGCTCAGACAGTGGCCGTTCCAACGTGCTTTGCACTGGAGGGGGAAACAGCACATCAGCGGGGGGCATAGGAGCGTTGCGCACTTGGCAGGTGAAGCGCAGCCAATCGATGTGCACCAGAACGCGGGTTTCGATGCGCTCAGCGATCAATCGGACCTTGACCTGATTGCCCTCAAGGACGAGGGAACAAGCCTTGTTGAGCTTGTTCAGCTTTGAGTTTGCTGGGCGGGTCATTCGGTGGTCCCTCCTTGGTTATCCCCGTGATTACCATCGGGGATGGTCGGCGCCTGCCCCGCCCCGGCGCCCGCACGTGCGGCGCATGCTTGCCCGGCGGGCGCCGCGCCCATAGAGCCGACTGCACACGAAGGACACACAGGGCGCATCCCTGCGGGACCGGGCTCTATGGCTGCGCCACCAAGCCCCGTAGGGTCTTGGCCCATGCGGGTAACGATCCCTTGCGCGGTGGCGCTGGCGGCGAGGGCGTTTTCAGCGGGTACGGGCTGCACAGCGGTTGACATGGGCGTGCCGCCCATACCCTGCCCCACGCACCCCTGCGGGGCCGCGCTAGTCGCGCTGCGCGGGTCCCCGGTTGTCTCCAAAGACAGGCGGGCGCGCAGGCCATCGATGTAGGGCGGCAGCAGGCGCGAAAGATCGAGCAGCAGATGCACGGCGCGACTCATGGCAACAGCCCCTGCATACCCTCAAGGCGCAGCACGTGGAGGCGGGCGCGCTCGACCTGGTGGCCGGTGCGCAGGAAAGCGCCGACCGCTGCAGCGCAGGCTTTGTAATCGGCAGCCTGTCTGGCACTGCCCTGGAGAACGGATTTCGGGACCGGGGCCGCAATGGCCCGCTTTGCCCGGTATTGCAGGTCGCGCTTTTCTTCGGGACTCATTGCAGCACCCCGTTATTGCGAGCGCCGTAGAGACCAACCTGTTTCCAATTGCGGTTGCACTCAGCAAAACGCACCATGGACTGGAGCAGTTCGTTCACGCTGCAATCGAGCTGGGCGGCTGTCTCACGCAACTTGGCAATGATTTCGGGCTTGTCGGTGAAATCGACGCGGGCCTTTTCAGCGCGGTAGGCGGCTTTGCGGGCCGCTGCACTGGCATGGACTGGGCGACGGCCCTTGCGCTTTTCGTTCCCGGTGCACTCCCCACCGTTTGCGATGCAAGCCACTGCACAACTGTCGCCATTGCTGCCRACTTCGGGGGGAGTGCAATCGTTAGCAGCTTCAGGGGCTGCAAATTCAGGGAGAACGAGCTGCAGGGCTGGCATGGGTGGCTCCATGGTGATAAAGTTGCATTACGCGTAACGGATAACACTAACCGCATTACGTAAAACGTAATTTACCACACAAATTACGGAATTGGTAATTTATTCTCTCTATGGAGGGTTGCCACTATGTATGCTGAATTAATCGAGAACCTGACAGCCGAAGATCGCAAAGCCCTGGCCGAGCAAGGTGTTCCGTCGTCGCGCGTGAGCGAATGGAAAACAGGCTTTAGAGTGCCAACCCGCCCTCAAGCACTGGCACTAGCCAGCGTCAAAGGCGTTGACTATATGGAGCTGGAGAAAGAGCTGGTAATGATCGAGGCGACGGAAGAAGCCAAGAAAAAGCCGGCAATGGCCAGCCTACTTGAACGCATTCGAATACTGTAATGACCGACCTCGAATTCATGGACCACGCCGAACAACTGCTGCTTGCCGTCGAACGCAGTTGTGATCGCATCAATGACACCTCGGATGCCGATGTGGACAGCCAGCGCTCGGGGGGCATGGTGACCTTGACCTTTCCCAACCGCAGCCAGATCGTGATCAACCTGCAAAAACCGCTGCACGAGGTGTGGATGGCCGCCCGTTCTGGCGGCTATCACTATCGTTTTGATGGCAGCCATTGGCAGGACACCAAGGGCGCCGGAGAATTTTTTGCATGCCTCACGCGCGATGCCTCGCAACAGTCCGGGATGTCGCTGCAGTTTGCCCCGTAACTTACCCCGCGCCCGCCCAGTTGAGGAGGGGCGCTGCGGATTATGCGGCGCTCAGTTTCGGAACAAGTCCAGGATGCGGCTGCGCTCTTCAGAAGGCGGAGGTGCTTGGGGCGTTACTGCGGGAGACGCGGACCGGTCGTCCACCCCCACGCTCGAAACACCCGCATTGCGTGCGTACTCCTCGTAGAACCACTCACCGCCCACATTCACGACACCGGGTGGCACTGTAGGCTCCATCACTGGCACGCCCTTCAGCGCACGCTCCATGAAGCTGATCCACACGGGCAGGCTGAGCCCGCCACCGGTTTCCCGGCTGCCCAGATTGCGTGGCGTGTCATATCCAATCCAAGTGACAGCCGCAATGGTGGGCTGGAACCCTGCGAACCACGCGTCCACCGAATCGTTGGTGGTGCCGGTTTTGCCATAAAGATCGGGGCGCTTGAGAGTGGCCTGGGCCCGCGCTGCAGTGCCGGTGCGGGTCACCTCCTGCAACAGACTGCTCATCACAAAGGCATTGCGTGCGTCGATGGCCCGGGGCTGCTCGTTGAGCGCTGGTGGCGTGATTTCTGAAATCACTCGCCCCTTGTGGTCAGTCACCTTGGCAATCAGCCAAGGATTGACGCGGTAGCCCCCGTTGGCAAACACGGAATAAGCGGATGCCATTTGCAGGGGCGTGACCGAGCCCGCACCCAGCGCCATGGTCAGGTAGGCCGGGTGCTTTTCTGGGTCGAATCCAAATCGTCCCACCCATTCCTGCGCGGTTTTGGGTCCTACGGCTTGCAGGATCCGGATGGAGATCATGTTTTTGGACTTCGCCAAGCCCGTGCGCATACTCATGGGGCCGTCGTACTTGCCGTCGTAGTTCTTGGGTTCCCAAGGCTGACCGCCGGTGATACCCGCATCAAAGAACAGCGGAGCATCGTTGATCACGGTGGCAGGCGTGAAGCCCTTTTCGAGCGCTGCTGAATAGATGAACGGCTTGAAGCTCGAACCAGGCTGGCGCCATGCCTGCGCTGCATGGTTGAACTTGTTCTTGTCAAAGTCGAATCCACCTACCAATGCCCGGATGGAGCCATTGCGGGGGTCAAGGGCTACAAAAGCCCCTTCCACTTCGGGCAGCTGTGTAATCTCCCATGCGCCCTTTGGTGTCTTGACTACTCGGATGACGGCGCCGCGCCGGATCTTGATATTGGGCGGCGCCTTGTCGCTGAGCCCCGACTGCGCTGGTTTGAGTCCATCGCCGGTGATCTCCAGTGAGTCCCCATTGGCTCGTGCGGCCAGGATGCGTTTGGTGGATGCTTCCAGCACCACAGCGGAGAGTACGTCTCCGTTGTCGGGGTGGTTGGCAAGGGCGTCATCAATGGCGTCCTCCACTTCCTGGGCTGCTGTGGGCAACGCAACGAACGTCTCTGGTCCCCGGTACTGCTGGCGCCGCTCGTAGTCCATGATCCCGCGCCGCAGGGCCACATAGGCGGCCTCTTGCTCCGCTGCATTGAGGGTGGTGTACACGTTGAGGCCGCGTGTGTAGGCCTCATTGCCGTACTGGKCGAAGATTAGCTGGCGGGTCATCTCTGCGACGTATTCCGCGTGGATGCGCGTGTTGTCGGGCCCCGTACGGATTTTCAACTCTTCTTTCTTGGCTTGCTCTGCTTGTTGCGCAGTGATGAAGCCGTTCTCTTCCATCCGTTCGATGATGTACTGCTGTCGAGCGCGGGCACGTTTGGGATTGCTGATGGGGTTGTAGGCAGATGGTGCCTTGGGCAAGCCCGCAAGCATTGCTGCTTCAGCAATGGAAACGGATTTCAGCGGTTTCCCAAAATACGCCTCGGAGGCTGCCGCAAATCCATACGCACGATTGCCAAGGAAAATCTGATTCATGTAAATCTCAAGAATCTGATCCTTGGTCAGCAAATGCTCCAATTTGAAAGTTAGTAAGATTTCGTAAATTTTGCGAGTAAATGTTTTTTCTGAGGACAGATAAACATTTCGCGCAACCTGCATGGTGATCGTCGAGGCGCCCTGGCTTTTCACACGGCCCAGATTGGCGAGGCCCGCACGCAGCACGCCTTTGTAGTCCACACCACCGTGCTGGAAGAAGCGAGAGTCTTCGATCGCCAGCACTGCGTCTTTCATGACCTGCGGAATCTCGTCGATGGGCGTGAGGTTGCGACGCTCTTCTCCAAACTCGCCCAACAAGGCCCCTTCCGCGGAATACACCCGCAGCGGCAATTTGGGGCGGTAGTCCGCCAAGTCAGAGATGTCCGGCAGGTTGGGGTAGGCCACCGACAGAGCCACAGCGACTGTGAGCGACAGGCCCACGGCCGCAGCCGCCGCCAGTCCAGTGATCCACAGAGCGATGCGAACCAACCAGCGAAGCCAACTGGGACGGGTGCGAGCAGGAGAGGAGTCCGACTTGTCGGAGGATTTCGAGGGGGAGGGCGGCATATCGCTCCGATGGGGTAAGACCACCCATTATAAAAATGTCCACCGCTGGGGTCGGAAATCCGGTTTCGTACTTGGCAAGGTGTCGCTGAAAGGCTTCCCGTAGTGGCCAAGCGGTATTGCAGTGCTCTGAAATTTCGTCTGCTTTTGGCAACGCTCTTCGGGCGTTACAGGGGGAAAAATCTTTGCCGGAGAACTATCTTACTGATAGCATTCATGTGAAGTGTTAAGTTTTGTTGCCTCATTTTGGCAAGTTACAGGGGACCAATCTTGATCTCAATGGGGTCTTTGTTCAATCGCCAGTCTGCTCCGCTGCTGGGAATCGACATCAGCTCCTCCAGTGTCAAGCTGGTGGAGTTGGGGCGCGATAAGGCAGGTAGTCTGGTGCTAGAGCGTTGCGCGATCGAGCCGCTGGAGCGAGGCTGGATCACCGATGGCAACATCGAAAAATTTGACGAAGTGGCCGACGCACTGCGCCGACTGGTCAAGAAGAGCGGCACTCGAACCAAAAACGTGGCACTGGCATTGCCCCCCTCTGCTGTGATCACCAAGAAGATTACGCTGCCGGGTGGAATGACGGAGCAGGAGCTTGAGGTTCAGGTCGAATCCGAAGCCAACCAGTACATCCCGTTTTCGCTCGACGAGGTTAGTTTAGATTTTTGCGTTATTGGTCCGAGTAAAAACGCGCCGGGGGACGTTGACGTTCTGATTGCTGCGTCTCGGCGCGAAAAAGTCCAAGACCGACAGGGCTTGGCGGAGGCAGCCGGGTTGAAGCCTGTTGTGGTCGATATTGAATCCCATGCATCACGACTGGCTGCAGGGCGTCTCATTGAAGCGCTGCCGAATAAAGGCGTCGATGCGATGGTGGCGCTTTTCGAGGTGGGAGCCTTGACGACCAGTATGCAGGTGATTCGGAACGAAGAGGTTCTGTATGACCGCGACCAAGCCTTCGGCGGCGCCCAGTTGACCCAACTGATTGTGCGCCAGTATGGCTTTTCGGTAGAGGAAGCCGAAAGCAAAAAGCGTAGCGGTGATTTGCCCGAAGACTATCAATCCGCAGTGCTTCGTCCCTTTGTTGACAGCATGGCTCAAGAAATCGGAAGGGCCTTGCAATTTTTCTTTACTAGTACGCCGCACAACCGTGTAGACCACATCATGTTGGCTGGTGGTTCTGCCCCGTTGCCTGGGCTGACGGAAGCAGTCACTCAACAAACGGGTTTTGCGTGCAGCGCTGTCAATCCATTTGACGGTATGGAAATCGGAAGTTCCGTGCGACTGAAAAAATGGTGCGCGAAGCACCGTCGTACCTTACCTCGTGCGGTCTTGCTATGCGGAGGTTTCTGCAGTGATTCTTATTAATCTTTTGCCTCACCGCGAGGAGGCACGCAAACGCCGCAAGGAGGCGTTCCAAGCGACGATGTTTGCGTCGTTTTTGTTGGGTCTCGCTATTGCTGGAGCTGTCTATTGGTGGTTTCAGATCATGATCACTGATCAGCAAAATAAGAACGCCTTTCTGCAGGCGGAGATAAAGGTGTTGGAGGGGCAGATCAAAGAAATTGCGTCTATTGAGGATGAAATCGCGTCTTTGCGTGCTCGGCAGAAGGCTGTGGAGGATCTGCAGTCCGATCGAAATTTGCCTGTTCATTTACTCACTGAGTTAGTCAAGCAATTGCCTGATGGGGTTTACATCACGGCGATCAAACAGTCCGGGCAGATGATTTCTATGCAGGGTATGGCGCAGTCTAATGAGCGTGTTTCTGAATTGTTGCGTAGTTTGTCCAGCAACACTCCATGGTTGGCTAAACCTGAGTTGGTAGAGATCACTGCAAGCTCAGTAGCTCTCAGCTCGCGAGACCAACGCCGCGTTTCGGCTTTCAATCTGAGATTTCAATTGGTGCGTGCTAGTGATGCCCAGAAGTTTATAGCGGCCGCTAGTGCTGCTGCCTCTTCGCCCGGGAAGGTTCAGTAATATGGCGAAAACAAAAGCAAAGTCGATAAATATCGCTCAACAGATGGAGGTGATTCGGAGGCAGTTCAAGAATCTGGATGCTAAAGACCCTTCAGTTTGGCCATTATTTCCAAAAACTATCCTTTGTATTTTTATTGCTGGCGTTGTTGCGGGAATTGCTTGGTTTGCATTTCTTCAAGATTATGAAGTGCAATTGAACACGGAGCGTGATGCGGAGTTCGCTTTGCGGGCTGACTATCAAAAAAAGCTTGTTAAAGCAGTTAGTTTGGATGCTCTAAAAAAGCAGCGCGAGCAAATACAGCAATACGTGATCCAGCTAGAAAAGCAACTTCCTAGTAAGGCTGAAATGGCTGCCTTGCTTTCCGATATAAATCAGTCGGGACTGGGGCGCAGTCTTCAGTTTGAGCTTTTCCGCCCCGGACAAGTGGTGGCGAGAGATTATTATGCTGAATTGCCGATCTCCATACGAGTGACTGGAAAATATCATGATATTGGCGCATTTGCCTCGGATATAGCACATCTCTCCCGCATTGTTACCTTGAACAACATGTCGATTACTCCGGGTGCTCGGGATGTTTTGACAATGGAGGCAACCGCACGGACTTTCAGATATCTTGATCCTGAGGAAATTCAGGCTCAGAAAAAAGCCGGAGGAGGCAAGTAATGAAAATATTTGCCAGTTTATTTGTCTCTATAAGCTCTTTAATGCTCTTGGGGTGCGGAGCGTCGGGTGAAGATGAGTTGAGGATTTGGATGGCGGATCAACGGGCAAGCACGAAACCCAGCGTTCAGCCCTTGACTGAGCCAAAAAAGTTTATCCCTGAGCCTTACAATCAAGAGGGTGCGGTGGAGCCYTTTAATCAAATCAAGCTAACGCAGGCACTCAAACGTGATTCTAACCAGGTAGCTGCCAACGTTACCTTAGTTGCGCCGGAGATGAATCGTCGAAAAGAACCTTTGGAAGCATTTCCTTTGGATACTATGTCAATGGTAGGTAGTTTGAACAAATCGGGGACGCCTACAGCCCTGATAAAAGTTGACAATCTTATTTATCAGGTAAGGATCGGGAACTACATTGGTCAGAGCTACGGAAAAATTATCGGAATCTCAGAAAATTCAATTCAACTCCGCGAGATAGCACAAGACGCTACAGGCGATTGGATAGAGCGTTCAGCATCGCTTGATCTGCAAGAGGGTAAAAAATGAAACAAAATAGTGGCACATTACTTAAATATTGCCGTGGCGCTGCTGTAGGCGTTTCAATGCTTTTCCTCTCACTAAGTGCATTTGCCGGGGGGGCTATCAGTGCTGTCTCCGCCAGTGTTCAAGCTGGCGTTGAAACTTTGAGAATAGATTTTTCTGAGCCTATCGTGTCCCCGCCAACGGGATTCGCAACGCAGTCGCCCGCACGCATCGCATTAGATTTTCAGGGGATTGCAAACAGCACTGGTAAATCGGGTTACGATATTAATTTTGGCAACTTGAAATCCGTGAATATTGTGCAGGCGGGTGAGCGCTCACGCATTGTTCTGAATTTAAAGACTCCTACTTCATATCGAACGGACATCCAGGGCGCATCATTGTTTCTTTTTCTGGATTCGTCGCCTGCGGTTGGTGGTGCGCCTGCTCAGGTAACGGCCTTTTCAGAGAGTCGTAACAATGACGTATTGCCCTTGAAAGATATAGATTTCCGGCGTGGATCAGATGGCGCCGGTAGGGTGATTGTAAATCTTTCTAGCAATCAGGTAGGCGTTGATTTGCAGCAGCAGGCCAAAGGCATTGTGATTGAATTCATGCGGTCCTCACTACCTGAAGGGTTGCGTCGAAAACTGGATGTCACAGATTTTGGTACGCCCGTTCAAACTGTAACTGCGACTCAGGCTGGTGAACGTGTCCGGATGCTTGTCGAGTCGAGTGGTGAATGGGAGCACAGTGCATACCAGAGTGATAATCAGTTTGTTGTCGAAATTCGACAGAAAAAAATCGACCTCAGTAAGCTAACGCAGGGGCCGGGATACTCTGGGGAGAAGCTGTCGTTAAACTTTCAGAATATCGAAGTAAGATCTTTGCTGCAGGTTATCGCCGACTTTACGAATTTCAATATAGTAACATCTGATACTGTCACTGGTGCATTGACACTGCGCCTTAAGGATGTACCTTGGGATCAGGCGCTCCAAATCATTATGGATGCCAAGGGTCTCGGTATGCGCAAGACTGGATCCGTCTTATGGATAGCCCCGAAAGACGAAATAGATGCTCGTACAAAGAAGGATTTCGAAGCTGCACAGGCTATCCAAAAGCTGGAGCCTCTTAAAACGCAGGCGTATCAACTCAATTATGCTAAAGCCTCTGATATTCTCACCCAATTGACAACTAGTACTGGATCAGCGGGTAGCACAA
>NZ_JBGFFF010000149.1:0-10988 GCF_056175785.1 Acidovorax sp. LjRoot204 | reverse complement strand
GTCTTCCACGGTGTCGGTGTGGTCGGCGCGSGCCACGTCCTGCTCGATGATCGGGCCTTCGTCSAGGTCGGCCGTCACATAGTGSGCSGTGGCGCCGATSAGCTTCACGCCSCGGTCRTGSGCCTGGTAGTARGGCTTGGCGCCCTTGAAGCTGGGCAGGAASSWGTGRTGGATGTTGATGGCCCGACCGGCCAACTTTTGACATAGGTCAAGAGAAAGTATCTGCATGTAACGGGCCAATACCACCAACTCGGCCCCTTCGCCCTCGATAATCTCAAACTGTTTGGCTTCGGCCTGGGCCTTGGTGCTACCCGTCATCGGGATGTGATGAAACGGCACGTTGTAGCTGGCCGCCAGCTGGTAGAAGTCGCGGTGGTTGCTGATGATGGCGCGSAYGTCGATGGGCAGCAGACCACTCTTCCAGCGGAACAGCAGGTCGTTGAGGCAGTGGCCTTCCTTGCTGACCATGAGCACGGTTTTCATGGGGGCTGCCGTGGCGTGCAGGCTCCAGTGCATGTTGTAGGGCTCGGCAAAGCTGGTCAGGCGCGCTTTGAGGGTGGGGTGGTCGTGCTGGTCGCAGGCAAACTGCACCCGCATGAAGAACAGGCCCGTGGCGTGGTCGTTGTACTGCGCGGCTTCTTCGATGTTGCCGCCATGCTCCAGCAAAAAGCCGGAGACGGCGTGCACCAGCCCCAGGCGGTCGGGGCAGGACAGGGTAAGGATGTAGGCGTTGGTCATAGCTGCGCAATTGTCGCAGCAAGGGCCAAAGGCCGTGAAACCGTGAAATCAACAAGGAGCGCAAGAAGCGCAATGGGCAACGAGGGCTATGCCTCATCACTGGTCCCCTGGCGGGGCATGCTGCTGTACCTGGTGCTGGGGGTGGCCTGGGTGTTTGCGGGCGATGTGTTGCTGGCCCACTGGGTGACCGACCCGGCCCTGCTGACCCGTTTTCAGACCTGGAAGGGCTGGGGCTATGTGGCGCTGACCAGCGGCCTGGCCTGGTGGCTGCTGCGGCGCATGCGCCGCGCCGAAAAGGTGCGAATGGCCATGGCGCAGGAGCTGACGCAGATCGTGCGCCATGCGCCGGCCGGGTTTGCGCGGGTGGCGCTGGACGGCAGCTTTCTGTGGGCCAACGCCCGCCTGTGCGACCTGCTGGGGGCCACGCCCGCGCAGACGCTGGGTCTCAATTTTCGCGATGTGATGATCGCCCAGGACCCTGACTGGGCGGCGTCGCAGCTGGAGCGCCTGCTGGCTGGCGAGATCGACCACTATGTGGGCGAGCGCCATTGCCTGCGGCTGGACAACGGCCGCCGGGCGCCTGTGCTGTGCACCGTGACACTGGCGCCCGAAGTGGGCGATGAGCCCGCGCACCTGGTGTGTGTGGTGCAGGACCTCGACGAGATCAAGGCTGCGCGTGCGGCGCTGCAGCGCAGCGAGGCCCGCCAGCGCCTGGCGGCCACGGTGGTGGACAACACCATGGAGGGCGTGGTGGTGACTGACGCACACAGCCGCATCCTGTCGGTCAACGCGGCGTTCACCCGGCTGCTGGGCTATACCGAGGAGGAGCTGCTGGGCAAGACCCCGCGCGTTTTCRAGTCGGGCCGCCACGACAAGGCTTTTTATGAGGCGATGTGGTCGGCGCTGACCGAAACCGGGTACTGGCAGGGCGAGATCTGGAACCGCCGAAAGAACGGCGAGATCTTCCCGGAGCACATGTCCCTGTCGGCCGTGCGCGACCCGGCGGGCGAGATCACGCACTACGTGTGCATGTTCACCGACATCTCCGAAGAAAAGGCCCAGCAGCGGCAACTGGAATACCTGGCGCACAACGACTCGCTCACGGGCTTGTCCAACCGCACCTGGTTCGGGCACCAGCTGGAGCTGGCGGTGCAGGAGGCGCAGGGCAGTGGCGAGCACATCGCCGTGCTGCTGCTCAACCTGGACCGCTTCAAGGACGTGAACGACAGCTACGGCCATGCCACGGGCGACGAGGTGCTCAAGCACATTGCGCGGCAGGTGCAGTCCGCCCTGCGGCCCGGAGACGTGCTCGGGCGCATGGCGGGCGACGAGCTGGCCGTGGTGGCGCGCAACCTGCGCCATGCCGATGGTGCCGCCGCCGTGGCGCGCCACCTGATCCGCGCCGTGGCCGAGCCCTGGCGTTCGCCCGACGGGCTCGAGGTGGTGGCGGGCGTCAGTGTGGGCATCTGCATGTTCCCTGAGCACGCTGGCACCACCGAACTGCTGCTGCAGGGCGCCCACGCGGCGGTCTATGGCGCCAAGGCGCGCGGCCGGGGGGCGTGGTGCTTCTTCCACGAGGCCATGACCCAGGCGGCACGCGAGCGGCTGGAGCTGGAGTCGCGCCTGCGCCTGGCGCTGGCCCAGGGCCATCTGCAGATGTACTACCAGCCCCAGATCGACATTGCCACCGGTCGCATCCAGGGCGCCGAAGCCCTGGTGCGCTGGAACGACCCGCAAGAGGGGCTGATCTCCCCCGCGCGCTTCATTCCCGTGGCCGAGACCTCGGGCGTCATCGGCCCGCTGGGGGAATGGGTGGTGCGCRAGGTCTGCCGTCAGGGCCAGCAATGGCGTGATGCGGGGCTGCCACCGCTGACCCTGGCGCTGAATGTGTCACCGCGCCAGTTCCACCTGACCGACTTGGCCGGTTGCACGGCGGCCGCGCTGCAGGCCAGCGGGTTCCCCGCGGCACTGCTGGAGCTGGAGATCACCGAAAGCGCCCTGGCCGAACGTACCGAAGAAGCCCGCCAGGTGCTGGTGCGCCTGCGCGAGCTGGGGGTACGCATCGCGGTGGATGACTTCGGCACCGGCTATTCGTCGCTGGCGCAGCTCAAGCGGTTTCCCATCGACGTGCTCAAGATCGACCAGGGATTCATCCGCGATATTCCGCAAAGCGAGGACGACATGGCCATCAGCGCCGCCATCATTGCCATGGGGCACAGCATGGGCCTGTCGGTGCTGGCCGAGGGGGTGGAGACCGAGGGCCAGCTGGCCTTTCTGCGCGAACGGGGCTGCGACGCCTACCAGGGCTACCTGTGCAGCCGCCCTGTACCCGCCGACGATTTTGTGGCGCTGCTGCGCGCGCAGGCGGAGCCTGCCGCTGCGCAGGGCTGAATAGGGTGAACAGGCCCTGAGTGCGCTCAGACTTTCTGTCCGGGGGGCGCAGGGCGCCACTGCTCGCGCAACTCTGCGCACACATCACGCGGAGGCAGCGCCGGGGTCTGGACCACGGCATCTGCTTGTGCACCTGATTTGATAGCGGCTGGCGCATGTTCCACCTGCGCTATCACTACTTTTGACACCAGATTTGCCGGCCAATGCGTTGGCACGCCCAGGTGGCGCAGCACATGGCCGCCGCCAGCCACCAGCAGCACTGTCTGGCCGGAGCGCAACGCCTCCTGGGCCGTCCGGGCCATGCTGGAGTCGCGGGCGATCTGGATGCGGGCCATGGGCGCAATTTGCGACTCCGGCAGCAGCCCGCAGTGGCCGTCGCGCAGCGCCTGGTATTGCTGCGCCAGCGCGGGGGCGGGCAGGTGCCGGTCCCAGCCGGCCTCCGCCATGGCGGCCCGCATGCGGGCGCGGGGCAGGTTGCCTCCCAGCACGGGCACGCCGGCGCCCACGGCCGCCATCACCACCGGGCCATAGGCCTGCCATGGCCAGGCGGCGTTGTCCCATTGCAGGGCGGCCTGGGCCTGCGCTTCGCTGKCATCGCGTGGCAGGCCCCGGGTGCTGTGGCCCCGCTCGGCCATCTCCATCACCACGGCCGCCAGCTGCCCGCGCGCAGACAGCCACGCCACGGCCTCGCGCTGCAGGCGCTGGTGGTCGGGTGCATCGTGCTGCTCGCCCAGCAGCAGTACATCGGCGGGAAGCAGGCTCTGCAAGCGGCCGGTCCAGAGGGGGGAGGGCGGCGTGCCGGTGGCAGGGGCGTAGGCGCAGCCAGCCAGCGCCACGGTGACGCTTCCCAGCACCAGCCAGGTACGCAGGAGAGGGAGGGGTAGTCGTTGCATGGCTCCATGCTACGCGGGCCGCTCTTGACCCAGGTCAAGGTTGTGGTGATGCCCCTTCCCTACACTGCGCCATGCGCTCCCGTCCCACGCTCTCCACCAAACTTCTTGCCATGGGCGCGGGCTTCTTGTTGGTGGCGCTCGCGTCCATCGGCCTGACCCTGTGGGTGACCTGGAAGCTTGAGGGCGGCGCAGCTGCGGTCAACGAGGCGGGCCGCCTGCGCATGAACATGTTGCGCATGGTGCTGGTGCTGCAGACCGAGCCACCCGAGGCCGTGCAAGAACGCGCCCGCCAGTTCGACGCCAGCCTGGAGTTGCTGCGCACGGGCGATCCGTCGCGCCCCCTGTTTGTGCCGTGGAGCGATGAGACACGTACGCGGTTCGATGGCATCCGCGCCCGATGGGCCGAGGCCCGCACCGGGTGGGTCAGCGCATCGCCCCCGGACCGCGCCCGGAACCTGGCAGAGGCTGATGCCTTTGTGCAGCAGGTCGATGGTTTTGTGGATGCCATCGAGATCCAGATCGCGGGCTGGACTGCCGCGCTTCACCTGTTCCAGCTGTTCATGATGGCGCTGGCCATCGTGGCTGCCGTCACCTTCATGGCCGTGAGCTATCTGCTGGTCATCAATCCCGTGGCACGTCTGCAGCAGGCCCAGGCCCGGCTGCGCCAGGGCGAGCTGGGCACGCGGCTGCCGGTGGATACGGATGACGAGTTCGGTCAGCTGTCGGCGGGCTTCAACCTCATGGCGCATGCACTGCAGGCATCGCACGACGAGCTGGAGCACAAGGTGCGCGAAAAGACCGCCAGCATCGCTGTGCAGAACCAGCGCCTGGCCGCGTTGTATGAGGTGAGCGCGCTGGCCAGCACGGCGGGCAGCCTGGAGCTGCTGGCCCAGGGTTTTGTGCAGCAGATCCGCCGCGTGGCGGGGGCCGACGCAGCCGCCGTGCGCTGGTCCAATGAGGCCAACGAACGCTACGTGCTGCTGGCGGGCGACGGCCTGCCGCGCACCATGGCCGAGGGCGAACATTGCCTGCACACGGGCACCTGCCTGTGCGGCCAGCCGCAGGCCCAGGCGCGCACGCGGGTCATTCCCATCACACCGTCCACGACCGTTGCCTTGCCCCATTGCCGCGAGGCGGGGTTCCAGACCATGGTCACCATCCCGGTGCAGATGCTGCAGCGCCTGCTGGGCGAGGTGGATCTGTTCTTCCGCTCGCCAGTGGAGCTGACCGATGAACTGCGCGACCTGCTCGAAGCCATGACGCGCCACCTGGCCAGTGCCATGGAGGGCCTGCGTGCCACCGCGCTGGAGCGCGAGGCGGCGGTGGCAGAGGAGCGCAGCCTGCTGGCGCGGGAGCTGCACGACTCCATCGCCCAGTCGCTGGCCTTCCTCAAGATCCAGACCCAGCTGCTGCGCGATGCCGTGGCGCGCGGCGATGAGGCCAAGCGCGACCGCAGCATCGGCGAGCTGGATGTGGGGGTGCGCGAGTGTTATTCCGATGTGCGCGAGCTGCTGGTGCACTTCCGCACCCGCACCAGCGAGGAAGACATCGAGTCAGCGCTGCGCGCCACCTTGTCCAAGTTTGAGCACCAGACCGGCATGGCCACCACGCTGGGCATGGTGGGCCACGGCTTGCCGCTGGCGCAGGACGTGCAGATCCAGGTGCTGCACATGGTGCAGGAGGCATTGTCGAACGTGCGCAAACATTCGGGCGCCACGCGGGTGGATGTGCTGGTGCACCGCCATCCACGCTGGCGCTTTGAGGTGCAGGACAACGGCACTGGCTTTGAGGTGGCCTCCGTGCCACCGGACTCGCTGCATGTAGGCCTGGGCATCATGCGCGAGCGGGCCCAGCGCATTGGCGCGGTGGTCCAGGTGGAGTCCGCTCCGGGGCAGGGCACCCGCGTGTGCATCGAGCTTCCCTCGGTCGCCCCCACCCAGCCTCACCAGCCCGCCGCATCCACCCATTCAGCGGGTTCGATATACGCCGTAGCCCCCCAACAAGCCACCATGCCATGACGACCTCCGTATCGCCCGTTGCCACCCCCCCCGCGTCAGCGCCGACGACACCGCCGGTCACGCTGCTGGTGGTGGACGACCACACGCTGTTCCGTCGCGGGCTGATCGCGCTGCTGAGCCAGTATGAGGGCCTGTCCGTGGTGGGCGAGGCGGGGGATGCCGCGCAGGCCCTGCGGCTTGCGCCCCAGCTGCAGCCGCAGGTGATCCTGCTCGACAACCACCTGCCCGGGGTGATGGGCGTGGATGCCATCCAGGGCCTGCGCGAAGTCTCGCCCGCCTCGCGCGTGCTCATGCTCACCGTGAGCGAGGACGCGCAGGACCTGGCCACCGCGCTGCGCAACGGCGCGCAGGGCTACCTGCTCAAGACCATCGACGGCGACCTGTTGGCCCAGGCCATTCGCCGTGCCGCCCGGGGCGAGCCCGTGGTCAGCCCCGAACTCATGGGCAAGCTGGTGGCGGCGTTCCAGTCGCAGGGTGTGCCCGAGATAGCGCCCGCAGCGTCCGTACCCGCCGATGCCGCTGCGGTCGCTGCAGGCGCCGTCAGCGGCTTCACCCCCCTGTCCCCGCGAGAGGAAGACGTGCTGCGCGAGATTGCACGCGGTGCCAGCAACAAGGAGATCGCGCGCACGCTCGACATCGCTGAGACCACGGTGAAGATCCACGTGCAGCACATCCTGCGCAAGCTGGGCCTGAGTTCGCGCGTGCAGGCGGCGGTGTACGCCTCGGACCGGCAGCGCGCGGAATAGCGCTGGCCCACGCACGCTCCGGGCGCGTCGGGCTGGTGTGGTGCGGGTGCTACTACCCACAACGCTTGCGCCATAGTTCTTTCGGACGACGCCCCGCCCCGGGTAACTAGTCCCTCTGCCGCGCCGCACACCCTCTAGTGAAGGATGTGCAAAAGCCCCTGCACACGCGACCATTCCTCTCATGCAAAAAGAGAGGAATCGCGCAATGGCCAACGCAACCCTGCCCCCGGGCGACAGCCCGCAGCGCACCCGCCAGGCTTGGTCGGTGCTCATCGTCAGCACCTTCGCCTTCACGGTCTGCTTCATGGTGTGGATGATGTTTGGCGTCATCGGCATCCCCATCAAGAAGATGCTGAACCTGAACTCCACGCAGTTCGGGTTGCTCATGTCCATGCCTGTGCTCACGGGCTCGCTGGTCCGGGTGCCGTTGGGCATCTGGACCGACAAGTTCGGCGGCCGCATCGTGATGGCCGCCGTGATGGCCACCACCGTGCCCGCCATCTGGCTGATGGGCTACGCCACGGAATACTGGCACTTCCTCACCATCGGCCTGTTTGTGGGCTTGGCGGGGGGCTCGTTCTCAGTGGGTACGCCCTATGTGGCGCGCTGGTTCCCCAAGCATCGCCAGGGCACGGCCATGGGTGTGTATGGCGCGGGCAACTCGGGTGCAGCCGTGAACAAGTTCGTGGCGCCGGTGCTGCTGGTGGCCTTCGGCTGGACCATGGTGCCGCAGGTGTATGCGGCCATCATGCTGGGCACGCTGGTGCTGTTCTGGTTGTTTAGCTACAGCGACCCGRCCCACCTGGTGCCCAGCAACGTCAAGTTCACCGACCAGCTCAAGGCGCTCAAGGACCCCAAGGTCCTCAAGTACTGCCAGTACTACAGCATCGTGTTYGGCGGCTATGTSGCSMTSTCGCTGTGGATGGTGCAGTACTACGTSGGCGAGTTTGGCCTTGATATCCGCGTGGCGGCGCTGCTGGCCGCGTGCTTCTCGCTGCCCGGTGGTGTGCTGCGCGCCATTGGAGGCATGCTGTCCGACAAGTACGGCGCCCACAGCGTGACCTGGTGGGTGATGTGGGTGAGCTGGATCTGCCTGTTCCTGCTGAGCTACCCCCAGACCGATTTCACCATCGTCACCGTCAACGGCCCCAAGACCTTCCACATCGGCCTGAACGTGTACCTGTTCACCGGTCTCATGTTTCTGCTGGGCATTTGCTGGGCCTTCGGCAAGGCCAGTGTCTTCAAGTACATCAGCGACGACTACCCCCACAACATCGGCGCCATCAGCGGCATCGTGGGTCTGGCTGGCGGCCTGGGCGGGTTCGTGCTGCCGATCCTGTTCGGTGCGCTGATGGACCTYACCGGCATCCGCTCSAGCGCYTTCATGCTGATGTACGGCGTGGTSTGGGTYTCGCTCRTCTGGATGTACTTSACCGAAGTGCGCAACACCCGTCTCATGGGTTCGCAGGGCGCTGTTGCGCAACCTGCCACCCGTTGATCTTTCAAGGAAAACTCACCATGTCTGCCACTACCACCAGCGGGCGCCAGGGGCGTCTGCTCACCCTCTGGGCCCCGGAGGACAAATCGTTCTGGGAGCGCGAAGGCGAAGCCATCGCCAAGCTCAACCTGTGGATCTCGGTACCCGCGCTGTTCCTGGCCTTTGCCATCTGGCAGGTCTGGAGCGTGGTCGCCGTGAGCCTGCCGGGCCTGGGCTTCAAGTATTCGACCAACCAGCTGTTCTGGCTGGCGGCGGCGCCCGCGCTCTCGGGCGCCACGCTGCGCATCTTCTACTCGTTCATGGTGCCGCTGGTCGGTGGCCGCCGCTGGACGGCGATCTCCACCGCCTCGCTGCTGATTCCGGCCATCGGCATCGGCTTTGCGGTGCAGGACAACACCACGGCCTACCCCACCATGCTCATTCTCGCGCTGCTGTGTGGCCTGGGCGGCGGCAACTTCAGCTCCAGCATGGCCAACATCAGCTTCTTCTTTCCGAAGGAGCGCAAGGGCTCCGCGCTGGGTGTGAATGCGGGCCTCGGTAACCTGGGCGTGTCGGTGGTGCAGTTCCTCAGCCCTCTGGTCGTGACGGCCGGTATCTTTGGGGTCTTTGGTGGCGATGCACAGACCATTGTGAAGAACGGCCAGACCGCGCAGGTGTGGACGCAGAACGCCGCCTTCATCTGGGTGCCATGGATTGCGCTGACGGCGCTGGCCGCCTGGTTCGGCATGAACGACATTGCCGATGCGCGTGCCTCGTTCGCTGCGCAGGCCGCCATCTTCAAGCGCAAGCACAACTGGCTGATGTGTGTGCTGTACCTCGGCACCTTCGGGTCGTTCATCGGTTATGCCGCAGGCTTTCCGCTGCTCATCAAGAGCCAGTTTCCTAACATCAACCCCCTGGCCTACGCGTGGCTGGGGCCGTTGGTGGGTGCGGTGGTCCGGCCGTTTGGCGGGTGGCTGGCCGACAAGCTCGGTGGGGCGCGCGTCACGCTGTGGAACTTCATCGTCATGGCGATTGCCGTGGTGGGCGTCACGGTGTTTCTGCCATCCGCAGGCAATGAAGGTCAGTTTGCAGGCTTCTTCGTGTGCTTCCTGGTGCTGTTCCTCACCACAGGCATCGGCAATGGCTCCACCTTCCGCATGATCCCCGTGATCTTCCTGACCGAAGCCATGCGCGGTGTGGACCCCCGCAACACTGCAGCCGTGGCCCAGGCCAACAAGGAAGGCAACACCCTGGGCGCCGCCACGCTGGGCTTCACGGCCGCCATGGCGGCCTACGGCGGGTTCTTCATTCCCAAGAGCTATGGCAGCTCCATTGCGCTGACCGGCAGCCCCCACGCAGCTCTGTGGACGTTCTTCGCCTTCTACCTCGTTTGCATCGTGATCACCTGGTGGCACTACGCGCGCAAGAACGCAGCCATGCCTTGCTGATGACCCCTGAACAGAACAGAACAAGGAGCCCCCGATGAGCCATTTCCTCGACCGCCTTTCGTACTTCTCGCAGCCCCGCGAGACCTTTGCCCAGGGCCATGGCGAAACCAATGGTGAAGATCGCACCTGGGAAGACGCCTACCGTGACCGCTGGGCACACGACAAGATCGTGCGCAGCACCCACGGCGTGAACTGCACGGGCTCCTGCTCGTGGAAGATCTACGTCAAGGGCGGCATCGTCACCTGGGAAACCCAACAGACCGACTACCCCCGCACCCGGCCCGACCTGCCCAATCACGAACCCCGTGGCTGCGCACGCGGCGCCAGCTACAGCTGGTACCTGTACAGCGCCAACCGCGTGAAGTACCCCATGGTGCGCGGCCGCCTGCTCAAGCACTGGCGCGCTGCCATCGCCCTGGCCAAGAGCCCGGTGGACGCCTGGGCCAGCATTGTCGAGAACGATGCCTCCAAGCGCGAATGGCAAAAGCAGCGCGGCCTGGGCGGCTTTGTGCGCAGCACCTGGGAAGAAGTCAACCAGATGATCGCTGCGGCCAACGTGTACACCATCAAGAAGCACGGCCCGGACCGCATCATCGGCTTCTCGCCCATCCCGGCGATGTCGATGATTTCGTATGCAGCGGGTTCGCGTTACCTGAGCCTCATCGGCGGCGTGTGCATGAGTTTTTACGACTGGTACTGTGACCTGCCTCCCAGCAGCCCGCAGACCTGGGGCGAGCAGACCGACGTGCCCGAGTCGGCCGACTGGTACAACAGCTCGTACATCATTGCCTGGGGGTCCAACGTGCCCCAGACGCGCACGCCGGATGCGCACTTCCTGACCGAGGTGCGCTACAAGGGCACCAAGGTGGTGTCCATCACGCCCGACTACTCCGAAGTCGCCAAGCTGGGCGATCTGTGGATGCATCCCAAGCAGGGCACCGACGCTGCGGTGGCCATGGCCATGGGCCATGTGATCCTCAATGAGTTCTACTTCAAGGACGGCGGCAAGGGCCGCTCGGCGTACTTTGATGACTACGCGCGGCGCTACACCGACCTGCCGCTCTTGGTGGTGCTGAAGGAAAAGACGCTGCCCGATGGCCGCACGGTGATGGTGCCCGACCGCTATGTGCGCGCCAGCGACTTCCCCGGCCAGCTCGACCAGTCCAACAACCCCGACTGGAAGACCGTGGGCTACGACGAACTGGGCCAGATCACCCTGCCCAACGGCTCCATCGGCTTCCGCTGGGGGGCCGACGGACGTGCCGACCAGGGCC
>NZ_JBGFFF010000148.1:0-11044 GCF_056175785.1 Acidovorax sp. LjRoot204 | reverse complement strand
CCGCAAAGTCCTCGGTGCTGTAGTTGATGGCGTGCGCCGCGCCGTTGGCCAGCGCCAGCTGGCACTTGGCATCAGACCCCGCCGTGCCGATGAGCTGCAGGCCGAGTGCCTTGGCCCACTGGCAGGCGATCAGGCCCACGCCCCCCGCTGCGGCATGGAACAGCACATGGTCGCCAGGCTGCAGGCCTTCCACAGGCCGGGTTTTCTTSAGCAGGTATTGCGYCGTSAGGCCCTTGAGCATCATGGCCGCGCCGGTCTCGAAGSWGATSGCRTCGGGCAGCTTGCASACGCATTTGGCSGGCATCACGCGCASYTCGCAGTAGGCGCCGGGMGGSTKGCTSGCATAGGCGGCGCGGTCGCCCACCTTCAGGTGCGTGACCCCCTCACCCACCGCCTCGATCACTCCCGCGCCTTCCATGCCGATGGTAGCTGGCATGCTCAAAGGGTACAGGCCGGTGCGGTGGTACACATCGATGAAGTTCAGGCCTATGGCSTGGTGGCGGATGCGGACCTCACCGGGGCCAGGCTCGCCCACAGGGACGTCAACGATGTGGAGTTCTTCGGGACCACCGTGCTGGCGGATCTGGACGGCAAGGCTCATGGCTAACGTCTCCTCAAACAAAAAAAGGGGGGGATGTCTCAACGGCGGCCATCCTGCCACGAATCGCACGCGGTTGCCGACGGCCCTTGCAGCACCGGTGCGTGCTGGGGCCTTGTGCCCCGGGCGCAGCAGGGCCCGGGCTGCACCGTTACAGTGCAGCCCCATGACTCAAAAAATCACACCCGGCACGGCCGTGCTGCTGGTGATTCCGCCCTTGCTGTGGGCCGGCAACGCTGTGGTGGGGCGGCTGGTGCATGACCTGATTCCCCCCATCACCCTGAACTTCATCCGCTGGGTGCTGGCCTTTGCCATCCTGCTGCCCCTGGCCCATGGCGTGCTGCGCGCCGACAGCCCGCTGTGGCCGCACTGGCGCCGCTATGCGCTGCTGGGCCTGCTGGGCATCGGGGCCTACAACGCGCTGCAGTACATGGCGCTGCAGACTTCCACCCCCATCAACGTGACGCTGGTCGGCTCCAGCATGCCGGTGTGGATGCTGGCCGTGGGCGCGCTGTTCTTCGGGGCCACCGTCACGCGACGGCAGGTACTGGGGGCATTGCTGTCGGTGTGTGGTGTGCTGCTGGTGCTGAGCCGGGGCGAGTGGTCGCAGCTGCTGGCATTCCGTCTGGTGCCGGGCGATTTGTTCATGTTGCTGGCCACCATCTCGTGGGCGTTCTACAGCTGGCTGCTGTCGCGCACCAGCGAGCCCACCAGCATCCGGGGCGACTGGGCTGCGTTTTTGATGGCACAAATGGTGTTTGGACTGGCCTGGTCGGGCAGCTTTGCGGGGGCCGAATGGGCCAGCGGGCGCACGCACATCGCATGGGGATGGCCGCTGATAGCCGCCCTGGCCTTCATCGCCGTGGGGCCTGCGGTGCTGGCCTACCGCTGCTGGGGGGTGGGCGTGCAACGCGCCGGGCCTGCAGCCGCCGGGTTTTTCATCAACCTCACGCCGCTGTTTGCCGGGGTGCTCTCGGCGGCCTTTCTGGGCGACACGCCCAAGGCGTTCCATGCCGTGGCGTTCGCGCTGATCGTGGGTGGCATCGTGGTGTCGTCACGGCGTTGACGGATTCCAGTTTTGGCCAAAACCGGCGGTAGCGCAGGTATTCATTGCCCCAATTGCTACACAAAAAGCAGCAAACGACGCGGCCTTTCTGGGCCCATCAACCCGGGGCAGTGACCGTGGTGGCCGACTCCATCAACGCCTCCAGGTCCATCACCGGGGTGGGCCGCCCCAGCAGATAGCCCTGGAAGTACACACAGCCGTGCCGGGCCAGGAAGTCCTTCTGTGCCTCGGTTTCCACCCCTTCGGCAATCACATCCAGCTCCAGGTTGCGTGCCATGCCCAGAATGGTCTGGACGATCACATCGTCGGTGTGCCGCACCCCCAGGTTGCGCACAAAGGACTGGTCGATCTTGAGCTGGTCCAGCGGCAGCCGCGTGAGATACGCCAGCGATGAATAGCCGGTTCCAAAGTCATCCACCGAAAAGCGCACGCCCTTGGTCTTGAGCATGCCGATCTTGGCGATGGTGTCGTCCACGTTGTCCAGCACCAGTGATTCGGTGAGTTCGAGCTTGAGCAGGTGTGGCTTGGCGCCCGTCTCGCGCAGCACCTCCACCACCCGGGCCACAAAGTCGCGCTGGCGGAACTGCCGCGCACTCACGTTGACCGACACCTGCAGGTGCCGGTACCGCTCGTCCCCCTGCCAGGCCGCCAGCTGCTCGCAGGCCGTGCGCAGCACCCAGTGGCCCATGGGCACGATGAGTTCGCTTTCTTCGGCCACGCCTATGAACTCGCCGGGCGCAACCAGCCCGCGCTCGGGGTGCTGCCACCGGATCAGGGCCTCGGCGCCCACCATGCGGCCATCCAGGTGGAACTGCGGCTGGTAGTGCAGCACAAACTGCCGCGCGGTGAGCGCCATCTGCAGGTCGGTCTCCAGCTGCGCGCGCATGCTGATGACGATCTGCATCTGGGGGTCAAAAAAGCACAGCGCGTTGCGCCCTTGCGATTTGACTTGGTACATGGCGATGTCCGCCTCTTTCAGCAGGTCCACCGACGACTGCAGGCTGCCGCCCATCAGCGTGGCGCCAATGCTGGGCGTGCTGTGGTGCGCGTTCCCCCCCAGCGTGTAGGGCACGTTGAGTTTGCGCAGGATCTTCTCACCCACCCGGCGCGCCTGGGCGGCGGCCTCATCACGGTGCACCGACAGGTCGCTGAGCATGACCACAAATTCGTCGCCCCCCAGGCGCGCCACCGTGTCCTCGCGCCGCACGCAGGTCTTCAGGCGCTGAGCCACCTGGCGCAACAGCATGTCGCCCACCTCATGGCCCCGCGTGTCGTTCAGGGTCTTGAAGTGGTCCAGGTCCAGGAACAACAAGGCGCCGTACTGCCCGCTGCGCACGCTGGCGGCAATGGCTTGCTGCATGCGGTCCATCAACAGACGGCGGTTGGGCAGGTTGGTCAGCGGGTCGTAAAAGGCCAGGCTCTCGATCTCCGTGCTGGCCTTGCGCAGCGCAGTCACGTCGTGGTAGCTGATCACGAGGCCGCCATCGGGCGTGGCGCGTTCGGTGATCTGGATGGTGCTGCCATTGGCGTACGACTGTTCCCGCGGCTCGGGCTGGTGCTTTTGCCGCTCCAGGCGCTGGCTCACCCACCGCTTGCGCTCATCGTCGGACAGGCGGGGCACATGGTGCTCCACCGTGGCCTCCAGCACCGTTCGGAACGGAATGAGGGGCGTGATCACGCCCTGCAGCCACGGGAGAATCGTCTCCAGCTGGCGGTTCCACTGCACCACGCGATGCTGGCTGTCCAATAGCAAGAAGCCGCTCACCATGGACTCCAGCGCCTGGTCCAGCGTGGCCTTGGACTGCGCGATGGCCAGGCGGGCCTGGGACATCCGGTCCACGTAGCGCAGCGCCAGCACCCCCGCTGCAAAGATCATGGCGATGAACAGCGCGGTGGTCAGTGCAATGGCATCGCGCTGGTCGCGCCAGCCGGCGAGTGCCGCATCCAGCGGAATGCTGGCCGCGATGCGCAAGTCCTGGTACAGGATGGGCCGGAACACCACCAGCGATGGCTCGCCGGTCAATCGCGCAGGGGCCTGCCAGGCCATTCCCCGGTCGACCAAATCTCCGATGGGCGGCGTGAGGGTGGGCGCGGTCACGTCTTCGCGGTTGGGCACGCTCAGCAGCAGTTGCCCGGTGGCGCGCTCCAGCGTGACCTGCAGACCGCTGATGTCCACGCCCTGTACCAGCACCGAGCTCAGGGCCGACACCGGCAGCTCGGCCACGGCCACCACCCGCGAGCTGTCCGCCATGCGCAGGTGGCGAGCGAAGTACAACACTTTCTCGGAACTGGCAAAGCTCACCACCGGCGCGCTGACCATCAGGGTGGATACAGGTTGCTCCAGCACGCTCTCCAGAAAACCGGCCGGCAGTTGCACCAACAGGCTGGCGCCTGCGGGGTCGGACGACGCCAACGCCTTGCCCGTGCTGTCGAGCACCGCCACGTAGCGCACCATGAGGTTCTGCCGCGCCGACCCCCGCAGCCGCTGGCTGGCCGTATCGGCATCCAGCCACTTGGGCATGGCATTGGACAGTCCCAGCAGCTCGTCCATGCTGGCCAGCAGCACGTCCACGGCCAGCAGCGAGCGGTTGAGTGCCGCCTCTGCGCCCGCCACGAAGCGGGTGGCCTGGGCCTCGCTATCGGCCAGCGCGGCCTGGCGGGCATTCCACGCCAGGGTACCGGCCACCGCCACCACGGCCGCCACAAACACTGCAGCGCCCGCCCAGACATAGGCCTTGATGCGCGAAGGTGCGGCGGACTCTGTCATTTCGCAGGCGCTGCCTGCAGCCCACGCACTGGCCCGATAGTCTGGTTCCAGACCTGCGCGCAGCGAGCGCCGCAACGCTGCACCCAGCGCGGCAACACGGTGGATTCAAGGATCTCCTGGCGGCTGCGCTCATCCTGGGGCGACACGGGCACCACCACCATGCTGCCCTTGGTGCCAGCGTTGCAGGTGGGGGCACCCCGGTTGCAAGCCAGTCCGTCGGCAGTTTCACGCTCGGACTCGGCCCAGATGGCGGCTTCCAGGCGGGGCAGTTCGCGCTTGAGCAGCGTGCGCAGGTCGGGCGGCAGCGCCGCCCAGGCGGCCTGGTTGGCACCAAACACGGCAAGCCCCCAGGTCACCGGCAGGGTGTGCACGTGGGTGGTGAGTGCCGGCAGGCCAAGCATGTTGCCCGACATGGTGCCGGTGATGGCGCATTCGGTATTGCCCGCGGTCAAGCTCGGCACGATCTGCGAAAAACTGGTCAGCACGGGCACCCCGCCCAAGGCGCCCACAAAGTCGGCCTGGCTGGCCGACGACACACGCACGCGGCGGCCAGTGAGTTCGGCCAAGGTACGCAGTGGCTTCTTGCAGAACACCACCTGCGCCGGGTACACGTAGATGGCGAGTGCCTCGACACCATGCTGCTCACGCAACGCCTTTTCGAGGTAGGGGCGAAACGCCGCCAGCGTAGTCTTGAGCGTGGCAAGGTCGGGGTTCAGTCCGGCCAGGTCAGGCGCTGTGTATTCGGGGTATTGCGCGGTGAACGAACTCATCAGGGTGGTGCCAAAAGGAACCACGCCCAGCTGCAGCAAACGCAGCATCTCGGCCCCAGGCACGCCGGCCCGGTCAAAGGGCACGATCTCTGCCTGGAAGCGCCCAGCGCTCAGGCGAGAAAGCTCTTTGGTCCAGAAGGGCTCTTCCTGCCGGACGTACTGGCTGATACCGGCCAGACCGCCCACGATGCGCAACCGGTACGGAGCTGCCGCTGCAGTGCCCGCACCCGCCGCGCTGGCCGCATCGGCGGCCTGCACAGCTGCCCCAACGCACAGCGCCAGACACAGCAGGGTGCAGTGGCGTTTCAGGCGCGGCAGAAAGGGAATGTGGACAGATTGCATGGCGGCGGACAGTGGCAGGCGCTGGCCCGCAGTATTCCACCAATTATTCAGCGCTCCGGTAAAGCTGTCGGCAAAACACCACGCCAGCTTCCGTTCTGCGGGAGCACTGCGCCACACAGCCCACCAGCCGGACCTCATCGGGCCCGGCCTGCGTCAGAACGTACCCGGGTAGGCACCACCGTCGGCCAGCACGTTCTGTCCCGTCATGTAGCCCGCGTGCACGCTGCACAGGAAGGCGCAAATGGCACCAAACTCTTCGGCAGAGCCATACCGCCCTGCCGGGATCTGCGCCTGCTGCGCGGAGCGCACATCCTGGACGCTCTTGCCCGCCTTGCTGGCGGCTGCCGTGACGGTGGCTGCGAGCCGGTCGGTGTCGAACTTACCAGGCAGCAGGTTGTTGATGGTCACCCCACTCGCTGCGATCTTGCTGCGCGACACACCCGCCACAAACCCCGTGAGACCACTGCGCGCGCCGTTGGACAGGCCCAGGATGTCGATGGGCGCCTTCACGGCGCTGGAAGTGATGTTGACGATGCGGCCAAACCCGCGTTCAGCCATGCCATCCACCGTGGCCTGGATCAGTTCGATAGGGGTCAGCATATTGGCGTCCACAGCCTTGATCCAGGCGTCGCGGTTCCAGTCGCGGAAGTCGCCGGTGGGTGGGCCGCCTGCGTTGGTGACCACGATGTCGAAGTCACGGCCCGGTCCTCCGGCCGCCGAGAACACCGCCGCACGCCCTTCGGGCGTGGTGATGTCGGCCGCCACAGCCAGCACCTGAGGTGATGCACCCTTTTGGCCGCTGGCGCTAGTCTTGTTTGCACTTTCAGCTATCAAACGAGTAGCAGCCTGTTCGAGCGCCTCGGCACTGCGGGCGTTGATGACCACATTGACACCCTCGCGCACCAAAGCCTGCGCGCAGCCATAGCCCAGCCCCTTGCTCGCGCCACACACCAGCGCCCATTTGCCTGCAATACCCAAATCCATAACAATCTCCTGGTTGCACACTGATACAAGTGCCCTTTGTTAAATCATAGTTGGAGAGCATCACCATGAACCGGCCGCACTGGAAAGCCCTGGCGCCTTGGCTGGCATCGGCCGCGATGGCCCTCTTGCCACTGCTCTGCACCACAGCGCATGCGCAGGAGGCTGCCGTGGTCAAACGCGCCACCCAGCTGCGCGACAGCCCCGCAGAAAGCGGCGCCAGCGTGGCACCGCTGGAGGCCAACTCAGTAGTCACGCGTAGCAGTGAGCGCAAGGGGCCCTGGACCAAGGTCAGCACAGCACAAGGCGCTACGGGCTGGGTCCATATGTTTGACCTGGGCCCCCAGTCAGGCGCTGCACCGGCCACTGGTAATGCCGCAACGAGCGGAATGCGAGGCCTTGGCAGCTTGTTCGGCGGAAACAGCGGCGGCACCACGACAGCCACCTCCACCGTGGGCATCCGGGGTCTGGGAGCCGAAGACATCGCCAAGGCGCAACCCAACCCGGCAGCCGTGACCCAGGCCGAGGGGCTGCGGGTCAACGCCGACCAAGCCCGCCAGTTCGCCAGCAATGCGTCGCTGCAGCCACGCAACGTGGCACCCCTGGCGGAGCCGCCCCGGCCCTCCTCCAGCAGCGGATCGGGGGCGACAGGCTCGTCCAACAATCCGTCCGACCCCAATTTCAGCCCCAACTGAGCGAGAGCTGCCATGCGTCTGCCCCCATCCCTCTCCCGCACCCGATTGCTCGCGGCGGCGTGTACCGCCCTGGCCCTGACCCTGCTCCCCAGCCAGGGGCAGAGCCAGGGGGTCATGAATCTGCTCAACGCCCTGGGTGGTGGCAGCTCCACCAGCAACACCGGCGGAGGCCTGCTGGGCGCCATCACCGGTGGAGGCAGCCCCGCAGGCCAGGGGGATGACCTCATCAGCATGCTCACCCGTTCGGTTGAGAGCATCGACGAGCCCCGCGAGATCGAAATCGGCCGCCAACTCTCGGCCGTGCTGCTGGGCAGCAAACCCCTGCACCCGGACATGGCACTGCAGCGGTATGTGAATCAGCTCGGGCGCTGGATCAGCCTGCAATCGCCCCGCCCCAACCTGCCGTGGACCTTTGTGGTGCTGGACGACTCGGGGTACAACGCCTTTGCGGCCCCGGGGGGGTATGTGTTCGTGACCAAGGGCCTGATCGACCGCTGCGCCGACGAGGCCGAGCTGGCTGGCATCCTCGCCCACGAAATCA
Organism: Acidovorax sp. LjRoot204; assembly: GCF_056175785.1. NCBI lineage: Bacteria > Pseudomonadati > Pseudomonadota > Betaproteobacteria > Burkholderiales > Comamonadaceae > Acidovorax > Acidovorax sp. LjRoot204. The sequence continues at coordinate 3,284 of NZ_JBGFFF010000148.1, read as the reverse complement.
CCCACGTCACCGCCAAACACCACCTGCTGGCCATTCGCAAGACGGCACAGTCGGGCATGCTGACCCAGTTGGTGGCTTCGCAGATCAAGACCAACGCCGTGGGCAACGTGGTGGCCTCGCAATTTTTGGCACTGGGGCGCAACCTGTACGCACGCGGCCTGGACCAGACCGATGAGTACGATGCCGACCGCACTGGCGTGGCACTGGCCACCCGCGCGGGGTTTGATCCCTATGGACTGGTGTCGGTGCTGCAGCACCTGCGCACCGCCACGCCTGACAACCCGGCCTTCACGCTGGCACTGGCCACGCACCCGCCTGCACAGGCGCGCCTGGAGCAACTGGAGCTGGCCATGGGCAAGAACCTCGATGGATTCACCGGCACGGCCCCCGTGACGGTGGCCCAGCGCATGAATCCCAAAGCGGCACCCGCAGCAGCAGCGGTGCCGTCGCCTGCAGCACCGGCCGAGGCTCCAGCCCGCAGCAAGGCAGCTCCCAAAAAGAAGACGTCATAAAAGCAAGCAGGGCGGCCCTTGTCACGGCGCCCCAAAGGGCTGCGGGATGTGGGCTGTCAGGCCCTGCGCGCCATGCGGGTAAAAATGAAGATACCCGCGACCACAAGCACCGTCCCGGCAGCGACCCACACCGTGAACGGTTCGCCCAGAATCCACACGCCCATGAGGATGGTGGACAACGGGCCCACCATGCCCGTCTGCGCGGCCATGCCTGCGCCGATGCGCTCAATGGCCATCATCACCATCAGCACGGGCGCGGCCGTGCACAAGGTGGCGTTGAGTACCGACAGCCAGATCACCTCAGGCGCAACGACTGCCGCACTCAGCGGCCGCAGCACCACAAACTGCAACAGGCAGCACAGGCAAGCCACGGTCGTGGCAAGCCCCACCAACCGCAGCGCGCCCAGGCGCTGCACCATCTCGCCGCTGTAAACCAGATAGATGGCATAGCTGACTGCGCTCAGGAACACCAGCAAGGTGCCCCAGGCAGCATTGGCACCCTGCAGGTTGGCCTCGTGGCCAAACACCAGAACCACGCCGCTGTAGCTCACCAGCATGCCTGCCGCCTGGGCCCAGCGGATACCACGCCYGTACAACACCCAGCCCAGCAACACGACCAGCGTGGGGTTGAGGTACAGGATGAGGCGCTCCAGGCTGGCACTGATGTAGGCAAGCCCTGCAAAGTCGAGAAAACTCGCCAGATAGTAGCCGGTGACACCCAGGCCCAGCACGCCCAGCCAGTCCTTGCGGGTGAGCGGCGGTTTGCCCCGGCTGGCCCACCAGGCCATCACGGCAAAGATGGGCAGCGCAAATAGCATGCGGTACATGATGAGCGTGACCGCATCCACCCCATGGCGGTAGGCCAGCTTGACGATGATGGCCTTGCCGCTGAAGGCGATGGAGCCCAGGAACGCCAGCACAAGGCCGGAGGCAATGCTCTTCTTTTCAGTGGTCACGGGTACGAAGGGACGCAAAGCGCCTGCTGAAGTATCTGCCGGACAGTGGTCGCCGGAGCGTTGCGCCCAGTGTGACACGGCAAGGCTGGTGCAGGCCATCGAACCTCTGCGCGGGCGCCCCCTTCATCAACGATGGCTGACAAGCCAAAGTGCACCCCGTGCCGCTCGACAGATCGGTGGGCCAACCGCCTTAGCGGTGTTTGTGGAACACCCGCTGGTGCAGCCGCCGCAGTGACCACCACACCCCTGCCGCCACCACCGGAATCGCGAGGGCTGCCGTAGTCTCCGGCGACAACGGCCAGCCCAGTTTTTGCGCGCCCTTGGCCAGATAGCTGACGAGCCCGACGATGTAATAGGTAATGGCCGCCACAGACAACCCCTCCACGGTGGACTGCATCTGCAACTGCAGATCCTGCCGGTGGTTCATGGTGGTCAGCAGCGCCTGGCTGCTTTGCTGCTGTTCGATCTCTACCCGGGTGCGCAGCAGGTTGCTCATGCGCGATACGCGCTGCGACAGCGCATCCTGCCGACGGGTTGCCCACTCACAGGTACTCCGAGCGGGGGTCAGGCGCCGGTCCATGAACTCCCGGATGGTCTGCATGCCCGCCAGGCGGGACTCGGCAATGTCCTGGATACGGCGGTCCAGCAATTCAAAGTAGGCACTGCTGGCCGAGAAGCGCGAGTGCGTGGCTGCGTACTGACTTTCCACCTGCCCGGCCAGGCGCGTCAGCCGATCGAGCAAGGCGGGCTCGTCATCACGGTTGGCCGTGCGGATGGCTTCAGCCAGCGCCGCCAGTTCGCGCTCAGCAAAGGCCAGCACGCTGGCAGCTTCGCGAGCGGCAGGCAGGCCGAGCAAGGCAGCCATGCGGTAGGTCTCGATTTCCAGCAGGCGCTGCACCAAACGCCCCAGGCGCCGTGGTGTCATGCCCCCTGCAAGCAGCACCATGCGCGAAAAGCCGTCGGCGTGGATCGCAAAGTCGGTGTACACCTCACCATGCCCGTCGGCCACGGTAGAGGCTACCAATGTGTCTTCGTGCAGAACATGCTTGACCAAAGAGCCCGATCCAAAGGTGTGTGTGGGCAGCACCCACAGGTTCAGGCTGCACAGGCACTGGCCGGGCAAAGCTGCGAGCCAGTCGTGCGGAACGGAATCCACGGCACTGACCGGCTCCCGCTCTCCAAAAGCCTCCACCGGCGCCGGGACCATGAAGGTCCAGGTGACGAATTCGGTGTGCATCTCCCAGCGCATCCGAAAAGCGCCCAAGTCCATCCGCAAGTGGGTGGTCTGGGCGTCGGGAAGCGCCATGTGGTGGTCCCGCAGGAGCGCGGCAACATGGGCCCGGCTGGCCTCGCGCCCTGCCGCATCGGCCAGCATCACGATGTGGGCGATGGCCAGCGGGGCATTCATCGCCTCGGGCGGGCGGGCGTGGATTTCGTTGTGCAGCATCGCCCGGTGCGGGTGCTGCGTGGGATGAAACGGTGTGGACATGCGGACCTCTGCCCGCAATTGTGTACTGGCGACAGCCGTACCACGTGGACGCCACTGCCCAAAAAACAACGGCACCCGAAGGTGCCGTTGATCAGGGTGAGAAAAGAGTCGGAACCGATCAGTCTTCCACAAACGCTTCTTCGCGCTTGTTCTTGACTGAAGGCAGCAGCACGATGATGAGCAGCAGTGCCGCAGCCGCCAACAGGCCAGCCGACAGCGGACGCGTCACAAACACGCTCCAGTCRCCRCGCGASAGCAGCAGCGCRCGSCGCAGGTTCTCTTCCATCATSGGSCCCAGRATGARGCCCAGCAGCAAAGGTGCTGGCT
>NZ_JBGFFF010000147.1:0-11088 GCF_056175785.1 Acidovorax sp. LjRoot204 | reverse complement strand
AGCCACAGCAGGGGGCAACCCTGCCGTTTCCAGCAAGGGTGCGCCTGCACCAGGCAGGGGCATATCCGGCGACAGGCGGAACTGGTGAATCACCTCCAGCAGGCGCCTCACCTGATTCTTCATGCCGGTCGAGGCGGACGAACTGTCATCCACCAGCGCAGCGTTCTGCTGCGTGGCCGCGTCCAGCTGGCGCACGGCCTCTCCGATCTGGGCAATGCCCCGGGCCTGCTCCTGCCCGGCATCCTTGATGGCAGTGATGAGCGACACCACCTGGTTCACATGGAGCACGGTGTTGGCCACACGCTCGCCCGCCTGCCCCACCAGGGTGGACCCGCGCTCCACACCCTGCACGCTGGCCGAGATCAGGCCGCGAATCTCCCGGGCCGCCATGCTGCTGCGCTGCGACAGGCCCCGCACCTCGCCAGCCACCACCGCAAAGCCCCGGCCCTGCTCACCCGCGCGCGCGGCCTCCACCGCCGCATTCAGCGCCAGCAGATTGGTCTGGAAGGCGATGTCGTCGATCACCTTGATGATGTCCGTGATCTTCTGCGACTGGGTCTTGATCTCCTGCATGGTGGCGATCACATCGCGCATCACGCTGCCGCCTTCGTTGGCCACGCTGCTGGCCTCCTGCGCCAGGGCGGTGGCACGTTGGGCGTTGTCGGTGTTGTGCTGCACCGTGATGGTCAGCTGCTCCATCGACGCGGCCGTCTCCTGCAGATTGGATGCCTGCACCTCGGTGCGGCGTGCCAGGTCTTCGGTGCCGCCCGCCATCACCACGGCCTCGTGGGCGACCGTCTCGGTGCTGGCGCGCACCTCGGTGATCACGCGCACCAGCTGGTGGTTCATCTCGCGCAGGGCCCCCAGCAGCTCGGCGGTCTCGTCGTTGCCACGCACATCGATCTGCGCCGTCAGGTCGCCCCCCGCCACGGTGCGTGCCAGCACCACGGCCTGACGCAGCGGCCGCGAGATCGAACGGGTGATGACCCAGGCCATCGCAGCACCTGCCAGCAATGCCAGGGCGGTGGCGGCCAGCATCCACCAGTGGATGGTGTCGCTCATGGCACGCGCCCCGTCAAACTCTGCCGCAGCCACGTTGATCTGCAGCGCCACCAGGCGCTCGATGGCGTCCTGCACCTTGAGCGCGTTGGGGCGGATCTGGGTGATGTACAGCTCCGAGCCGTCGTCGTACTTGCCGGCCACCAGCGCGGCCGACGCCGGGATCAGGCCCTTGTCCAGATAGGTGGCATTGGCATCGGCAAAGGCCTGCGCCAGGGCCTGTTCCTCCGCCCCCAGCGGTTTGGCGGCGTAGTCCTTCCACAGGGTCTGGATGCGCTCGACATTGGCGGTCAGGGCCGCATGGCTGGCTTCCAGGTTGCTGGTGCCGGGGTCCATCAACATGTCCATCACCAGCACGCGGTTGCGCTGCGTTAGGTGGCTGATCTCGGCCAGCACGCCCATGGGCACGGTGCGGTCGCCATACAAGGCAGCGCTGCGCTCGGTCAACCGCTTGGCCCCGCTGATGCCACCGGCCGCCAGGGCCGATATCAGCAACAGCAGCACGGCAAAGGCCAGGGCCAGGCGGGTACCAATTTTCAATTTTTGAAGCATCTGAATCTTTCGTGAAGCTCCACCAGGGCGCCGCCGCCTTGTGGGAGCGAACGCGTGTTGCTGCGGGGGGTAAGCCAACCACCCGCCGTGCACCAAGCCCCCGATGGGATGCGAAAGATACTAATTGTTTCAAATGACAGATTAGTGACTCAGCAAGAAACCTTAGCCGTTCAGGCCAATGCTTCAAATCGCTGTCATTTTGCTAGGATCGGCACCGAAATCTGCCTGTCTGCTCAATGAACACGCGTGAATTTCACTGCACCTGAAATCGTGCATGGCATATCGTTATTCATAAAAACCATTACATAAAACACATGAAATATATTTACTTCCTTTTGCTGGTGACCGTCGCCCTTGTGCAGGCGGGCCTGGCCAGCGCACAGACCGTGACGGGCGCTGGTTCGTCGGCGGCGGCGCCCATCTACCGCAACTGGGCCAAGGCCTATGCCAAGGCCACTGGCAGCGCGGTGGACTACGACCCGGTAGGTTCCAGCGCGGGCATGAAAAAAATCCAGCAACAGGCCGTCGGTTTTGGCGCGACGGACGTGTACCCCGCAGAGAAGGACTTGCTGGAGCACGGCCTGCTGGCGCTGCCCGTGGCCATCACCGGCATCAGCCCCATCGTCAACCTGCCCAAGGTGCAAAACACCCAGCTGCGCCTGACGGGTGAGGCTCTCAGCCGCATCTTCATGGGCGAGATTACCCGCTGGAACGCGGCAGAGATCGCCGCACTGAACCCCGATGTCTCCCTGCCCGACCTGCCGATCAAGGTGGTGGTGCGGGCCGATGGGTCGGGCACCACCTACAACTTTGCAGACTACCTGGGCAAGGTGAGCCCACAATGGAAATCATCGTACGGCGCCAAAACCAGCATCGCCTGGCCTGCGGGTGTGCTGGCCTTCAAGGGCAGCGACGGCGTGGCCAAGGGCGTGCGCGACACGGTGGGCGCCATCGGGTATGTGGACCACGGCTATGTGGCCGAATACGGCCTGACCACTGTGCAGATGAAAAATGCCGACGGCAGTTATGTCAAACCCTCCATCGATGCTTTCAAGGCGGCATTGGCCAACAGCGATTGGTCGGCCACCGGAGTCTTCCACAGCACCTTGACGCAGCGGCCCGGTAAATCGGCCTGGCCTATCACCATGGGCACGTTTGTGGTGTTCCCCAAGGTCACGCAGAACCCCGACCAGACGGCCCAGGCGATCCGGTTCATCCTCTGGTCGTTTCTCAATGGCGACACCTTGGTGCAAGAAAATAATTTTGTCCGCCTGCCAGACCGGGTTCAGGCGTCTGCATTCAAAATCATCACCTCCATCCGGGATAATCAAGGAAAACCACTGGGCATGAGCTTGATATCCTCCTTCAATCGCCCTTCATAATCAATCTACCCTCTCTTGAATCATTGTTTTCCATTATTGGCGGATAACCGCTGCGTGCCCTTCATCCGGCGCGGCCCTGCGATGGGGATACCACGGGATAATGCCGCCACCATGGAAATCGAATTCAAGTTCTGCATCCCGCCCGACCGTCTGGCTGCCGTGCAAGCGGCAGTGCGCCGGGGCCGGTGTGTCGCCATCCGCATGGAGGCCCGCTACTTCGACACGCCCGACGGCGCACTGGCGTCACGCGGGATTGCGTTTCGCCTGCGGCGCGAGGGTGACCAGTGGGTGCAAACCGTCAAGACGCTGGGCGATGGCCCGCTGGACCGGCAGGAGCACAACGTCGCACGCGGCCCCGCCATAGAAGGCATCGCGCCCGAACCCCTGCCCCAGTTGCACAGCGGCACCGTGGCAGGCGCCCGGCTGCAGCAGGCCCTGCAAACCGCTGGTGGCCCCCTCGTCGAAACCTATGGCACCGAGATGGACCGGCTGACACGCGATATCACCCGCCAGGGAGCGGTGGTCGAGCTGGCGCTGGACACCGGCCGGGTGGTGGCCCACCGGGGCACAGCCCAGCAGGCAGAGGCCCCCATTTGCGAGCTGGAACTGGAACTCAAGGCCGGGCCCGTGGCGGGCCTGGCAGCGCTCGCCGCGCAGTGGGCCACGCGGCACGGGCTGTATCTGAGCACCGTGTCCAAGGCCGAACGGGGCGAGCGCCTGCTGGCAGCAGCTGGCAGTCCATCGGGCATTCCCAYTCCATCTGACAGCCCAGCCAGCAGCGGTTCGCCCCCCAAGGCCCGACCCCGGCCCCCCCTGTACCAGCAACTGCCCGCCGGGCAGGCCCTGCAGCGCGCCGTGGTGGCGCAGTGCCTGCAGCAGATCCTGGGCCCCGCCAGCGACATTGCCGAAGGTGCGAGTGATGAGGAGCTGCTGCACCAGCTGCGCATCGGCATCCGCCGCCTGCGCACCGCCCTGCGCGAGCTGGCGCCGCTGGCCCCGGGCAACTTTGACCCCGCCTGGGAGCCGCCCCTGGTCCATGTGTTCCAGCAGCTCGGACACCTGCGGGACCGCAGCCAGGTGATGCAACGCATCGGTGCCGAACTGCGCGATGCCGGAGCGCCGCCCCTGTCCACCCACCCGAACGACGCCACCGGCTTGGAGGCCCAGGCTGCACAACACATCGTGCGCGATGCGGCCTGTCAGGAAGCGCTGGTATATCTGATGGCCTTTTCCACCCCAGGGCTGAACGCCACGGGCGACGCCGCAGCAGGCCTGGACGCCCGTGCCACGCGCCACCTGCTGCAGCAGCGCCTGCGCGCACTGCATGCCCAGGTGCAAAAAGGCGCACGGGGTTTTGCCACGCGCACGCCCCAGGCACAGCACCGGCTGCGCAAACGCCTCAAACGCCTGCGCTACCTCACAGAGTTCGTGGCGCCCGCGCTGGATGCACACAGCGCCCGGTTTCTGGACAGCCTGCAGCCAGCGCTGTCGGCATTGGGTCGCCTCAATGACGAGCGTGTGGCGGCAGCGCTGTACCGCGAGCTTGCAGAGTCCGGCGACCTGAAGGCCTGGTTTGGCGCAGGCTGGCTGGCGGGGCGGCAGGCCCAGTCGGTGGCGGCTTGTGAGCAAGCCCTGGGTGAGATGGAGGAAGCCCCCCGCTTGCGCAAAACCGGCAAACGCTGAAGGGACACCCACACGGCACAATGGCCCGCATGACGGCCTCTCCTCCTTCGCGGCGCCAGCCGCCCTCCGCGCCCCGCCACCCCTCGGCGCGCACCACCCAGCGCCCCACGCCAGACAAAGACCAGATCGCGCTGCTGGAACCCTTTGAACGCCTGGGCCTGGACCGCATTGCGCTGGTCGCCACGCCTGCACAGGCCGACCAGGCTTGCCAGGCGCTGGCCAGCGCCAGTGCCTGGGGTTTTGACACCGAATCCAAGCCCACCTTTGTGCGCGATGAGCCGTCGGACGGGCCGCACATCGTGCAACTGGCTACGCTGGAGCGGGCCTGGGTGTTCCAGCTGCACGACCCCGGCTGCCGAGCGCGCGTGGCCGAGCTGCTGGCCCTGCAGGGTGTGACCAAGGCGGGCTTTGGGCTGGGTGACGACACCAAGCGCATCCAGCACAAGCTGGGCGTGCAACCAGCCGATGTGCTGGAGCTGAACACCGTGTTCCGCCAACGCGGCTACCGCAAGGACATGGGCGTGAAAGGGGCCGTGGCGGTGCTGTTCAACCGGCGCTTCATCAAGTCCAAAAAAGCCGCCACCTCCAACTGGGCCAACGCCCGGCTGAGCGAGGCCCAGCTGGTCTACGCGGCCAACGACGCGTGGGCAGCGCTGCGGGTGTTCAACGCCTTGAATCTGTCCGCCTGAGGGATAAGGAGGGCACAGCCGCCGTGACCCATCACGGCAGTCGCCATCCTGTATTCATTATCAAAAATATAGCTGCTCAGGCATATTCCACTAGCGCTACCGGCCAAAAAGACCTCAACTACACGCCTGACAGGCCCTGTGAGACCCTGTGAGCCCCTGCAGGCGATGTACGCGCCGACCTACAGCCGGGCCGCCAGCCGCGCCGCCTGGTCGATGGCGCGCTTGGCGTCCAGCTCGCCGGCCTCCAGCGCACCACCGATGAGGTGGGGCTTGCGGCCCTGGGCCTCCAGGTCCTGCGCCAGGCTGCGCAACGGCACCTGGCCCGCGCACAGGACCACGGTGTCGCACGGGATCCAGGTCGGGTCTTCGCGCTTCTCGCCGTACGAGACCAGCAGCCCTTCGTCGGCAATGCGCTCGTAGTTCACGCCACCCACCATCTCCACCGCTTTCATCTTCAGCACGGTGCGGTGGATCCAGCCCGTGGTCTTGCCCAGGCCGCCGCCCAGCTTGCCCTTCTTGCGCTGCAGCAGCGTCACCTGCCGTGCAGGGGGCGTCACGCGCGGGCCGCTGGCGGCCAGGCCACCGCGCGCCTCGGCCGGGTCGGTGATGCCCCATTCGGCCTTCCAGGCGGGCAAATCGAGCGTGGTGGAGGGGTGCTCACCATGCGTGAGGAACTCGGCCACATCAAAGCCGATGCCGCCCGCGCCGATGATGGCCACGCGCTCGCCCACCGGCTTGCCGTGGCGCAGCACATCGATGTAGCTCAGCACCTTGGGGTGGTCCTGGCCGGGGATCTTCGGGTCGCGCGGCTCCACACCGGTAGCGACGATGACCTCGTCAAAGCCCGCCAGGTCGGCGGCCAACACGCGCTCGTTCAGGTGCAGTTGCACGCCTGTGTCCTCCACGCGTGTGGCCAGATAACGCAGCATTTCGTGGAACTCTTCCTTGCCCGGAATCACCTTGGCCATGTTGAGCTGGCCGCCGATGGCGGGCGCCCCGTCGAACAGGTGGACCTCGTGGCCACGCTCGGCAGCCACCGTGGCAGCGGTGAGGCCTGCAGGCCCCGCGCCCACCACCGCGATGCGCTTGCGCGACGACACGGGGCGGTACACGAGCTCCGTCTCATGGCAAGCACGCGGGTTGACGAGGCAGCTGCTGGTCTTGTTCTGGAACACATGGTCCAGGCAGGCCTGGTTGCAGGCGATGCAGGTGTTGATGCGGTCGGCCCGTCCTTGCGCGGCCTTCTTCACAAACGCCGCATCGGCCAGCAGGGGCCGCGCCATGGACACCATGTCGGCACAGCCATCAGCCAGCACCTGCTCGGCCACCTCGGGCGTGTTGATGCGGTTGGACGTGACCAGCGGCGTGGTGACGCCCGCCGCCGCGAACTCGGCCTTCATCTTTTGCGTGACCCAAGCAAACGCTGCGCGCGGCACGCTGGTGGCAATGGTGGGCACCCGCGCCTCGTGCCAGCCAATGCCGGTGTTGACGATGTTCGCCCCGCCCGTGGCCACGGCCTTGCCCAGGGTGACGATCTCGTCCCACGCGCTGCCGCCGGGCACCAGGTCGATCATCGACAAGCGGTAGATGATGATGAAGTCCGGCCCCACGGCCTCGCGCATGCGGGCCAGAATCTCCACCGGCAGCCGCATGCGGTGGCTGTAGTCGCCGCCCCAGGCATCGCGCCGCAGGTTGGTGGCTTGCGACAGAAACTGGTTGATGAAATAGCCCTCCGAGCCCATCACCTCCACGCCGTCGTAGCCCGCCTCGCGCGCCTTCACTGCACAGCGCACGAAGGCACGGATCTGGCGCTCCACCCCGCTCGCCGACAGCGCGAACGGCGTGAACGGCGAAATCGGCGACTGCAGCCGCGACGGCGCCACCGCCAGCGGGTGGTAGGCATAGCGGCCCGTGTGCAGGATCTGCAGTGCGATCTTGCCGCCCGCCTCGTGCACGGCCTCGGTCACCACGCGGTGGCGCTTGGCCGCGCCCGAGGTCGCCAGCGTGCCCGCAAACGGTTTGGCCCAGCCCGCGATGTTGGGCGCAAAGCCACCCGTCACGATCAGGCCCACATCCCCCTCGGCCCGCTCGCGGAAGTACGCCGCCATGCGAGACAGGTCGCGCCCGTCCTCCAGCCCGGTGTGCATGGAGCCCATGAGCACACGGTTCTTGAGGGTGGTGAAGCCCAGATCGAGCGGGGCAAGCAGGTGCGGGTACAACGCGGCACCAGGCATGGAGGCAGCGGCTGCAGAGGCGGCAGGAACGGCCATGGGAGGAGAGGAATGCATGGAAGGATCGTGGACTAGAAGTATTTTCTAGAACTTTATTCTAGAATCCCGTTCCATGGCAAGCCGCAATTCCCCGCCCCCCACCTCGTCCCCTGCCGAAGCAACCACCGACCGCCGCCAGGACATCCTGAACGCCGCCCTGGCCTGCGCGGCCGAAGGCGGCGTGGATGCAGTCACCATCGACGGAGTGCGGGCGCGCTGCGGGGCCAGCGTGGGCAGCATCTATCACCACTTTGGCAACCGCGACGGCATCGTGGCAGCGCTGTTCTTCGAGATCTTTCACGACCAGTCGCGCAGCGTGCAGGCGCACCTCGATGCCGCCCAGGGCGTGGAGGCGGGCGTGTTGGCCCTGGTCACGGGCTACCTGGATTGGGTGGTGACGCAGCCCGAGCGGGCGCGGTTCATGTTCCAGGCGCGCAGCGCAGTGGCAGCGGGCCCGCGCACGCCCGACCTGGCCGAGGCCGCACGGCGCCGCAACCAGGCGCTGGTGGCCTGGTTCGAGCCCCACCGCCAATCGGGCGCGCTGCGCAACCTGCCGTGCGAGCTGATGCCGTCGCTGGTGATGGGGCCGGTGCAGAGCTATTGCAGGGCGTGGCTGTCAGGCAATGCAGGCCAGGGCGGCCTGCCCTCGCCCACCACGTACCGCGCAGAGCTGGCGGACGCAGCGTGGCGGTCCGTCAGGGCGTAGACCGAGCGATCCGATCAGTAATGCGGCGGCAGCTCGTCGCGCAGGTTGCGCGGGCCGTTCGAGCCGCCTTCGGGCGCCTGCTGGCGCAGCTGGATGACCTCGTGCGTCAACCGATCGATCAATTGCTGCTGCTGGTAGATGGTCATGTTCAGCTGGTCCAGCAGGTCTTCGGTAAAGCTGGCCTTGATCTCCAGGCTTTCGAGGCGCTGGAGAACGTTGGCGAGATCGTTGGTGTCGGACATGGAGGCGTCAGATCGCCTGGCCCAGGCGCGCGACGCCTTCGCGGATCTTGTCCACATCGGCCGTCGCGAACGACAGGCGGAAGGTGGCGTGGTCGGGGTTGGCGCAGAAGAACGGCGTGCCGGGCACAAAGGCCACGCCCTTTTCAATCGCGCGCTTGGCCAGCACGTTGCCATCGGCCACCTTGCCGCCTGCACCCGTGAGGCGCGCCCACACGAACAGGCCGCCCTGGGGCTGCACAAATTCGATGGCGTCGCCCAGCTCCTTGCGCAGGGCATCGCCCATGGCCTGGGCGCGCTCGGCATACACCTTGCGCACATGGGCCAGCGTGCCAGGCATGCGGCCGGCCTTGAGGTACTGCGCGGCCGTGGCCTGCGCAAAGGTGCTGGTGTGCGCGTCGCTGAACTGCTTGCACATGGTGGCCTTGCCCAGCAACTCGGCCGGAGCAATCATCCAGCCCACGCGCAGGCCGGGCGACAGCACCTTGCTGAGCGAGCCGCAGTGCACCAGCAGCTCGCGGCTGCCGGGCACGGTGGCCGACAGGTTGAGCAGGCTGGGCGGTGGCGCATCGCCAAAGTACAGGTCGCCGTAGGGGTCGTCCTCGACGATCAGGGTGTTGTGCTTCACCGCCATCTCCAGCACGGCCTTGCGGCGCTCCAGGCTCAGCATGGCGCCGCTGGGGTTGCCGAAGGTGGGGATCAGGTAAACGAATTTCGGCTTGTGTTCGGCAATGAGCTTTTCCAGCTCGTCGGTCTTCACGCCATTGCCATCGATGGGCGCGCTGATGAGTTCGGCGCCGTACAGGCGAAAGCACTGGATGGTGGCGAGGAAGGTCGGGCCTTCCACAATCACCTTGTCGCCGGGSSWGATSAKGGTCTTGCCSAGCAGRTCSAGCGCCTGCTGGCTGCCGGTGGTGACGATGAGGTTGTCGGCCGCGACATCCTTGGCGCCCTTGCTGGTCATGAAGGCGGCCAGTTGCTCGCGCAGCGGGTTGTAGCCCTCGGTGGCGCCATATTGCAATGCGGCGCCGGGCTCTTCGGCCAGGGCGGCGTTGCTGGCTGCGCGGATGCCTTCCACGTCRAACATSGCGCTGTCSGGRAAGCCRCCCGCAAAGCTGATGATGCCGGGCTTGCCCAGCAGCTTGAARAGYTCGCGGATGGCGGAGGTTTCKACGTTGTTCAGGCGGTCGGCAAATTGCATGGCGTGGACAGAAGTGGTTGGCAACAAACTCTGCATTGTCGCCAATTGCGACGCAGGATTCATGCGGTGTCTTTCCAAGAGGCTCTAAACTGGGTTTTCCGTCCACCGCCACTGCCCTGCCCGCCATGACCCTGACCCTCCGCACCCTGCCCCGCATGCGCCTTGCCACCATGCGCCACACCGGCGCCTACGGCCACCCGGGCCTGACCGAGTTGTGGGAGCGTTTTGGCAGCTGGTGTGCCGCCCACCGGCTGAATGATCCGCGCCCCAAGTTCTATGGCTTCAGCCACGACGACCCGGGCTGCACGCCGCCCGAGCAGTGCCGCTATGACGCAGCGGTGCAGATTGGCGTGGGCCTGCGCACCGGGCCCGATGTGCAGGTGATGGACTACGAAGGCGGCGACTACGCCTGCATGCACTTTGTGGGCACGGGGCCCGAGATTGCCGCCGCCTGGGCGCAGATGGGCACGCCGGGCCAGATCCCCGACGGCTGGGAATGGGAGCCCCGCGCTGCGCTGGAGATCTACGACGAGGACTTTGCGGTGGCCCCGGCCACGGGGCGCTTTCCGTGCTGGCTGTGTATTCCGGTCAAGCGGACGCGCTGAATCCCATGGGGTTGCGCTGACGGGCCGGGTAGCCCTTTTCAGCGCGGACCGTCAATCCACCCGGATATCCGCCCGTGCCGCCACCGCGCGCATCAGTGGCAGCTCGCGTTCAATGCGCGCGCGCAGCGCGTCGCCATTGCCACCCAGCGGCGTCAGGCCGATGTCCACCATCTTCTTCTTGAACTCCGCCGAGGCCATGGTCTCGGCCAGGGCCTTTTCCAGCTTTTTCTGCACGGGTGCGGGCAGCCCTGCGGGCCCCACAAAGGCAAACCAGGAACCCATGTCAAAGCCGGGGTAGCCGCTTTCGGCCACCGTGGGCACGTTGGGCAGCAAGGCCAGGCGCTGCGGGCTGAGCGCCGCAATCGCCTTGATCTTGCCGGACTTGATGAGCGGGGTGGATGCCACCACGGTGTCCACCGCCAGTTGCACCTGCCCGCCCATCAGCGCCGTGAGACTGGGCGAGCTGCCGTTGAAAGGCACATGCATCATCGGAAACCCTGCAGTGGTCTTGAGCATCTCGGCGCCAAAGTGCACCGACGAGCCCGTGCCATAGGAGCCGTACGAGAACTTGTCCGGCGCGGCCTTGGCTTGGGCCACGATGTCCTTGAGCGACTGCCCCGGGGTGTCGTTGTGGGCCACCAGCAGCAGCCCCATGTCGGCCACCAGGGCCAGGGGCGTGAAGCTTTTGATGGGGTCGTACGG
>NZ_JBGFFF010000146.1:0-11158 GCF_056175785.1 Acidovorax sp. LjRoot204 | reverse complement strand
CAGCGGCCCCGGCACCCCTGGCCCCGTCGCCTGCACCGCTGGCGGGCGCACGCCCCGCCGCGGCTGCCGCGGCACCTGTTTCCCCTGCTCCTTTGGCGCCCGCTGCGGCCCCGCTGGCTGCGCGCCGCCCGCTCGGTGCGGTGTCGGCCCCCGCGCCCCTCGTGTCTGCACCCGCACCGCTGGCTGCCACGCGGCCTGCCTCTTCTGCCCGGTTCGAACCCATCGAGGCCGACGAGGTGGCCGCGTTCAAGCGCGCGCTGGCCAACGCCGCAGGGTCATCGGCGGCCACGGCTGCCGCCGCCAAGCCAGGCGTGCCGGTGCGCTCCGGTCCGCTGCTGCCACCGTCCCAGCCGACAGGGTTTGAGGACACCGAAATGCCCGGTGCCGACGGTCCCGCTCCCGACCTCAGCAGCACGCAGTACGGCGAACTCAACTGATCCAGGGGTCGTGTAGTGCACGCCCACAGGGGGCTGTGCACCCATGCCATGGCCCTCGGGTCAGTGGCCTGCAAAGTCCACCAGGGTGTACAGCGGCAGGCCGGCATCGCGCAGGCGCTGCGATCCGCCCAGCTCGGGCAAATCGACAATGGCGGCGCCTTCGGTGACGGTGGCCCCCAGTTTTTCCAACAGCTTCTTGCCGGCCATCATGGTGCCGCCGGTGGCGATCAGGTCGTCGATCAGCAGCACGCGGTCGCCGGCCTTCACGGCGTCGGTGTGCAGCTCCACGGTGGCGCTGCCGTATTCGAGTTCGTAGGTTTCCTCTACCGTGGTGAAGGGCAACTTGCCTTTCTTGCGGATGGGCACGAAGCCTACGTTCAGCTCGTAGGCCACCACGGCGCCCAGGATGAAGCCCCGCGCATCCAGGCCCGCCACCACGTCGGGGCGCAGCGCCTTGTCCATGTAGCGGTGCACGAAGGCATCGATCAGCACACGGAACACTTTCGGGTCCTGCAGCAGTGGCGTGATGTCGCGGAACTGCACGCCAGGCGCGGGCCAGTCGGGGACGGTGCGGATGTGCTGGCGAAGGTACTGGTTGACGCTGAGGGGCTGCATGGGCGGGTGGGGAGTGATGACGCGGGGGAGGCCCGGGCAGGGCCAATGCCTGGGTGTGCGCCAGGGGTTGGCCAGTGGCGCGAGGCACGGAAAGTGCGTGAGTGTAAACAGCCCGGCGGTCCCCGCGCGCGCCTGCACCAGACGCCATAATGTGTTTCACTGGCGTTACAAACTCGCGCCGCCTGCGGCGGGCGGTGCCCCAACCCCCACGACGATCGGCCCATGCCCATCTCCGTCCTGCTGATCGAGAGTGATCACCCCCACGCACAGGCCGTGGCGGGGGCGCTGGCCGACCCCTGGTCGGGCTGGCGCGTGGACGTGGTGGAGTCCATCACCGAGGCGCGCGACCACCTGCTGCGCCACCGGCCCGACATCGTGCTGGCGGCCCAGCGCACCATGGACGGATCGGCCTTTGACCTGCTGCAGCTGCTCGATGGCGTTCCGGCCATCATCATCGTGCGCATGGGGGCGGAGACCCACGCGGCGCAGGCCATGCGCCACGGCTTTGACGACTTCACCGTGCAGGACCCGGCGCTGGACTACCTGCTCACCCTGCCCGCGCAGATCGAAGCCGTGCTGGAGCGCACCTCCAGCGCCCGTGCCCGCCGCGCGGCCGAGGCCATGCTGGCGCGCCAGCACCGGCTGCTGCAGGCCATCTCGCGGGCCCAGGGCATGTTCATTGCCAGCTCGGGCCCTCGGGCGGCGTTCGAGGCGCTGCTGGGCGAGTTGATGACGCTGACCCAGAGCGCGTTCGGCCTCGTGGGCCAGGTGCAGCGGGCCGATGACGGGCACCCTTACCTGCGCGTGCACGCGATGACCGACATCAGCTGGGACGAGGCCTCGCGCCAGCGCTATGCCCAGCATGCTGAGGATGGCATGGTGTTCGACAACCTGCACTCGCTGGTGGGCGCTGCGCTGGTGACGGGCGAGCCGGTCCTCAGCAACGACGCCAACCACGATGCCCGCAGCGCGGGCACGCCGTCCGGCCACCCCACGCTGCGCACCTACTTGGGCCTGCCCATCCATGCGGCGGGCGAGCTGGTGGCCATGGTGGGGCTGGCCAACCGCAGCGGCGGCTACACCAACGCCGACGTGCAGTTTCTGCAGCCCTTGCTGAACACCATTGGCCAACTGGAGACCGCCCGCCGCGCCGAGCTGGCCCGCAGCCATGTGGAGGCCGAACTGGCCCGCACCAGCGCCCTGCTGGCCGAGAAGACCCGAGCCCTCGAAGGCACCCTGGACAACATCTCGCAGGGCATCACCAATGTGGACGCCGAGGGCCGCATCCGCGTCTACAACCAGCGTTACCTGGAGCTGCTGGACCTGCCCGAGTCCCTGCTGGCCACGCAGCCGCTGGTGGAAGAGGTGGTGCGCTTTCAGACCGAGCGGGGCGACTTCGGGCCCGAGTTCCAGCTCATCGAGCCCATGGCCCGCAACTACGTGGCGTCGGAATACGCAGCGCATGGCGGCCGCCTGACCATGCCGCAGAGCTACGTGCGGCGCACCCGGCAGGGCCGCTACATCGAGGTGCGCACCCGTGCCCTGGAGCCCGGCGGGCGCGTGCGCACGTTCACCGATGTCACCGACTACCTGAGCACGCTGGAGGCCCTGCGCCAGAGCGAGGCGCGCTGGCGCAGCCTGACGGACCTGTCGTCCGACTGGTACTGGGAGCAGGACGACCAGTTTCGTTTTGTGCGGCTGGACGGCAACCCGTACCACACGGAGGGCGTGCCCGATGAGATGCACTACGGCCTGACCCGCTGGGAGTTGCCCGACACCTTCGTCAACGAAGGGCAATGGCGCGAGCACCGCGAGCAGCTGGAGGCGCACCAGGTCTTTCACGACTTTGAGATGCAGCGCCTGTCCCAGGACGGCAAGCCCGTGTGGGTGTCGATCAGTGGCGAGCCCATCTTTGACGAAGAGGGCCGCTTTACCGGCTACCGGGGCGTGGCGCGCGACATCACCGAGCGCAAGCTGGCCGAGGCCGAGATCCAGCGCCTGGCGTTCTACGACGAACTCACCGGCCTGCCCAACCGCCGGCTGCTGATGGACCGGCTGGAGCGCGCGGTGGCCACCACCCAGCGCGACGGCCGCCATGGCGCCCTGCTGTTCCTCGACCTGGACAACTTCAAGGGCATCAACGACACCATGGGCCACGAGTGGGGCGACCGCCTGCTGGTGCAGGTGGCCGCGCGCATCGGGGCCAGCGTGCGGGCCACCGACACCGTGGCGCGGCTGGGTGGCGATGAGTTTGTGGTCGTGGTGCAGGGCCTGCACGGCCATGAGGTCGAAGCCGCGGCCGAGGCCGAGGCCGTGGCCCAGAAGGTGTTGCTGGCGCTGAACCAGCCCTATGTCGTGGATGGCTGCGACATGCACAGCACCCCCAGCATCGGCATTGCGCTGTTCCAGGACGCGCAGCAGCCCGTGCAAGAGCTGCTCAAGCGCGCCGACCTGGCCATGTACCAGGCCAAGGCGCAGGGGCGCAACACCCTGTGCTTTTTCGACCCCGCCATGCAGGCTGCCGCGTCGGCGCGTTCGGCGCTGGAGGGCGACATCCGCCAGGGCCTGGCGCGCAACGAGTTCCTGCTGCACTACCAGCCGGTGGTGGACGCCAGCGGCCACCTGCTGGGGGCCGAGGCGCTGGTGCGCTGGCAACACCCGCAGCGCGGCATGGTCTCGCCCGCCGATTTCATCCCGCTGGCCGAGCAGACGGGGCTCATCCTGCCCCTGGGGCGCCAGGTGCTGGCCCTGGCCTGCCGCCAGCTGGCCCAGTGGGCCACCGCCCCGGCGAAAGCCGCGTGGACGCTGGCCGTGAACGTGAGTGCCCAGGAGTTCCGCCAGCCCGATTTTGTGGAGCAGGTGCTGGCAGCGCTGCGCGATGCGGCCGCCAACCCGCGCCTGCTCAAGCTCGAACTCACCGAAAGCCTGCTGCTGCACGATGTGGAGGACAGCATCCTCAAGATGCAGGCGCTGCGCACGTTGGGGGTGGGTTTTTCGCTCGACGACTTTGGCACCGGGTACTCATCGCTCAGCTACCTCAAACGCCTGCCGCTGGACCAGCTCAAAATCGACCAGAGCTTTGTGCGCGACGTGCTCACCGACCCCAACGACGCCACCATCGCCTGCACCATCATCACGCTGGCCCGCAGCCTGGGCCTGGACGTGGTGGCCGAGGGCGTGGAAACCGAAGGGCAGCGCAGCTTCCTGCTGCGCAACGGCTGCCGCCAGTTCCAGGGCTACCTGTTCGGGCGACCTGGGCCTGAAGAGCTGCTGTAGTTTGCTATTAAATGTGTAGCTGTCAGCGCATATTGCACTAGCGCTACAGGCCGATTTCATCCAAATGGGGTGCCCAACCACCCGCTGAGCTGCCAGTGGCGGGCCGTGGGCCAGTCAGCCTTTCAGCAGCTTGTCTTCCGCCAGCGCCAGCGCGGCCGGATGGCCCGACAGCACCAGCGTGTCGCCTTCGGCCAGCAGGGCCTCGTCCACTGCCGCGCTCACATGGCCATTGCCGCGCCGCAGGTTGACCACGCGCACGCCCATGGCGGGCAGGGCCAGCTGGCCCAGGCTGCGGCCCAGGGCGGTGGAGCCCGGGGGCAGGTTGATGGTGGACAGGCGCTCCTGGTCGCGTTCGTTCACCGTGTCGTCGTCTGCGCCATGGAAGTAGCCGCGCAGCAGGTTGTAGCGCGCATCGCGCTGGTCCTGCACCAGCCGCAGCACGCGGCGCATGGGCACGCCCACCAGSGCCAGGGCRTGGCTSGCGAGCATSAGCGAGCCYTCGATGGCCTCGGGCACCACCTCGGTCGCRCCGGCCTCCTGCAGCTTGTCCAGGTACAGGTCGTCCTGCGTGCGCACCACCACCGGCACCTGTGGCGCGTGCGACCGGGCATTGGCCAGCACCTTCAGCGCGGCGGGCACATCGATGTAGGTCACGGCCACGGCGCTGGCGCGCACCAGGCCCGCCGCCATCAGCGCCTGCAGACGGGTGGCGTCGCCATACACCACCGAGTCGCCCGCCGCCGCTGCCTGGCGCACGCGGTCCGGGTCCAGGTCCAGCGCCATGTAGGGGATGCCCTCGTGCTCCAGCATGCGCGCCAGGTTCTGCCCGCAGCGGCCGTAGCCGCAGATGATCACGTGCTTGCTGGTGTTGATGGACTTGCGCGCAATCGATGTCATCTGCAGCGACTGCTGCAGCCAGTCACTGGCCACCAGCTTCATCACGATGCGGTTGCTGTACATGATGAGGAACGGCGTGGCCAGCATCGACAGCACCATGGCCGCGAGGATGGGGTTCATCAGCGCTGGCTGCACCAGCCCGTTGTTCTGCGTGAGCGACAGCAGCACAAAGCCGAACTCGCCAGCCTGCGCCAGGTACAGCCCGGTGCGCAGCGCCACACCGGTGGTCGCGCCCATGCCCCGAGCCAGCACCAGGATGATCCCCAGCTTGAGCACCAGCGGCACCGTGAGCAGCATCAACACCAGCGCCCAGCGGTCCACCAGGATGTGCCAGTCCAGCATCATGCCGATGGTGATGAAGAACAGGCCCAGCAGCACRTCGTGAAAGGGCCGGATGTCCGTGCCCACCTGGTGGCGGTACTCGGTCTCGGACACCAGCACGCCCGCAATGAAGGCGCCCAGCGCCAGGCTCAGGCCCGCCAGCTCGGTCAGCCAGGCCAGGCCCAGCGTGATCAGCAGCAGGTTCAGCATGAAAAGCTCGTCGCTCTTGCGCCGCGCGACCAGCGTGAGCCACCAGCGCATCAGCCGCTGGCCGCCCGTGAGCAGCAGGCCCACCAGCACCGTGGCCTTGATCAGTGCCCAGCCCAGCGAGGTCAGCAGCTGGTCGGGCGACGACCCCAGCGCCGGGATCAGCACCAGCAGCGGCACCACCGCCAGGTCCTGGAACAGCAGGATGCCCATCACCCGCCGGCCGTGTTCACTCTCCAGCTCGGCCCGCTCGGCCATCAGCTTGACCACAATCGCCGTGCTGCTCATGGCCATCACGCCTGACAGCGCCAGCGCCGTCTGCCAGCCCATGTCCCACACCCCACCCGCCCAGCGCGACAACGCCAGTGCCATGCCGGACACGACCGCCATCGTCAGCACCACCTGCATCAGCCCCAGGCCAAACACCTGCTTGCGCATGGCACGCAGCTTGGGCAGGCTGAACTCCAGCCCGATGGCGAACATCAGGAACACCACGCCAAACTCGCCCAGGTGGCGCACCCCTTCGGAGTTTTGCGCCAGTGCCAGCGCGTGCGGGCCAATGAGCACCCCGGCGGCCAGGTAGCCCAGCATGGGCGGCAGCTTGAGGCTGCGGCAGGTCACCACGCCCAGCACCGCGGCCAGCAGGTAAAGCAGTGTGAGGGCGAGTGAAGACATGGGTTCGATGCTATCCGAGGCTTGCGTTGTGTAACACAGGATTCAAGCAAGCCATTGGCCGGGGCTGCAGGCCGCTGCTGCCTCCCTGTTTGTGCAAGTCTGGCAAGCCTTGTGGGCCGGGCAAGGGCCTTTCTACCCGGATGCACGGACCGTGCCAGTGGACTTGGCCCATGCGACGGCCCGGCAGGCATGCCCGGTCGATAGAATCCTTGCATGACTCCCGCCCCCGCCGCGCTGCCCCCTTTTGATGCCGACCAGGCCCTGCGCCTGGCCCGCGAGACCTTCCACATTGAGGTGGAGGCCCTGAATGGCCTGGCGGCCCGCGTGGATGGTGTGTTTGCCCAGGCGGTGTTGATGGTGCTGCAGGCCCGGGGCCGCGTGGTGGTGATGGGCATGGGCAAAAGTGGCCACGTGGGGCGCAAGATCGCCGCCACACTGGCCTCCACCGGCACCCCCGCGTTTTTTGTGCACCCTGCCGAGGCCAGCCACGGCGACCTGGGCATGGTCACCGGCGACGATCTGGTGCTGGCCATCTCCAACAGCGGCGAAAGTGGCGAACTCACGGCCATCCTGCCCGTGCTGCGGCGCCTGGGCGCGCCCATGATCGCCATGACGGGCGGCCTGCAGTCCACCCTGGCGCGTTATGCCGACCTGGTGCTCGACTGCAGCGTGGCGCGCGAAGCCTGCCCGCTGAACCTGGCCCCCACCGCCAGCACCACGGCCCAGCTGGCCATGGGCGACGCGCTGGCTGTGGCCCTGCTGGACGCCCGGGGCTTCCGCCCCGAAGACTTTGCCCGCTCGCACCCTGGCGGCGCGCTGGGCCGTAAACTGCTCACTCATGTGAGCGACGTGATGCGCTCGGGCACCGAGGTGCCGCGCGTGGCCCCCGATGCCTCGTTCAGCGACCTCATGCGCGAGATGAGCGCTAAGGGCCTGGGCGCCTCGGCCATTGTCGATGCCGACGGGCAGCTGTTGGGCATTTTCACCGACGGCGACCTGCGCCGCCGCATCGAGGCCGGGGCGGACCTGCGGTCCACCACCGCAGCCCAGGTCATGCACGCCAACCCGCGCCGCATTGCCCCCGACGCCCTGGCCGTGGACGCCGCCGAAATGATGGAAGCCCACGCCATCACCAGCGTGCTGGTGGTGGACGCAGCGGGCGCCCTGGTGGGCGTGGTGCACATCGGCGATCTGATGCGGGCGAAGGTGATCTGACGATGGCGCTGGTTCCTCAGACCTCTCCCTCTCCTGCCCTGCAGATTGACCCTGAGCTGCTGCTGCGCGCCCAGGGCGTGCGCGTGGCCTTTTTCGACGTGGACGGTGTGCTCACCGACGGCGGCCTGTACTTCAGCGAAACGGGCGAGACCATCAAACGGTTCAACACCCTCGACGGCCACGGCCTCAAGCTGCTGCAAAAGGCAGGCATCACCCCCGCCGTGATCACCGGTCGCGACTCTGCCCCATTGCGCGTGCGCCTCAAGGCCTTGGGCGTGGAGCACGCCGTGTTTGGCACCGAAGACAAGCGCCCCGCCGCGGAGCAGATTCTGGCCACCCTGGGCCTGACCTGGGCGCAGGCGGCTGCCATGGGCGACGACTGGCCCGACCTSCCCGTGATGCGCCGCAGCGCCTTTGCCTGCGCGCCCGCAAACGCCCAGACCGAGGTGCGCCACGCGGCCCACTTCGTCACCCAGGCGCGCGGGGGCGACGGTGCGGCGCGCGAGCTGTGCGACCTGCTGCTGGTGGCCACGGGCCGCTATGCGGCGCTGCTGGCGGACTACACCGCATGATCCGCGTGATCCGCCAGGGCTGGGACCAGCTCTCGATCTACCTGCCCGTGGTGCTGATGGGCCTGCTGGCCCTGGGCACCTGGTGGCTGGTGCGCAACGCGCCCATGCCCCAGCTGCCAGCGATTGACCGGCCCGTGCAGCACCAGCCGGACTATTTCATGAAGTCCTTTTCGGTGAAGACATTCGATGCCACGGGCCGCCTGCAGAGCGAGGTGCAGGGTGACGAGGCGCGCCATTACCCCGACACCGACACGCTGGAGATCGATCAGGTCCGCATGCGTTCGGTCAGCCTCGATGGCCGGGTCACCGTGGCCACGGCCAACCGGGCCCTGAGCAACGCCGATGGCTCCGAAGTGCAGTTGTTCGGCAACGCCATCGTCAAGCGTGAACCGCTGCCCGCCAAGCCCGGGGCGGCAGCGCAGCCCCCCATGGAGTTCCGTGGTGAGTTTCTGCATGCCTTCACCAACACCGAGCGGGTGCGCTCTGATCAGCCGGTCACGCTCACCCGTGGCAACGACCGCTTCACCGCCGACAGCATGGATTACGACAACCTCGACCAGGTGTTGCAACTGCGCGGGCGCGTGCGCGGCATGATCCTGCCGGGCACCACGCGGTAGCCTCCACCTATCCTGCCTAGCCGCCCACTGTCGGAATGCACATGACCACTCCCCTTGTCTTCATCACCGGCGCATCCAGTGGCATCGGCCAAGCGCTGGCCCAGCGCTACCACCAAGCGGGGTTTCGCCTGGCTCTGGTGGCGCGGCGCACTTCCGAAGTCAAAACATGGGCAAGTGCACAAGGAATAAGCCCTGAAAGCTATGAAATTTATAGTGCTGATGTGTCGGTGACTGACAGCATCGTGGCTGCAGGGCGCGATTGCATCGCACGCCAGGGTGTGCCGGATGTGGTGATYGCCAAYGCCGGCATCAGCGTGGGCATSGACACMGCGGWGCGSGASGAYATCGASGTSATGGCCCGSACCTTYGCCACCAACAACRTCGGCMTGRYGGCCACCTTCCAGCCGTTTGTAGACGCCATGGTGCAGCGCGGCAGCGGCACCCTGGTGGGCATCGGCAGCGTGGCCGGCATCCGGGGGCTGCCCGGCCATGGCGCCTACTGCGCCAGCAAGGCGGCTGTCATCAGCTACTGCGAAAGCCTGCGGGGTGAATTGCGCCCCCACGGCGTGCGCGTGGTGACGGTGTCGCCGGGCTACATCGATACCCCCCTCACGCAACAGAACCGCTACAGCATGCCGTTTTTGATGCAGCCCGCCGATTTTGCCGACCAGGCGTTCCGCACCATTCAGGCGGGCGTGAGCTACCGGGTCATCCCCTGGCAAATGGGCGTGGTCGCCAAGCTGCTGCGCATGCTGC
Organism: Acidovorax sp. LjRoot204; assembly: GCF_056175785.1. Taxonomy (NCBI): domain Bacteria; kingdom Pseudomonadati; phylum Pseudomonadota; class Betaproteobacteria; order Burkholderiales; family Comamonadaceae; genus Acidovorax; species Acidovorax sp. LjRoot204. Next base: position 1,570 of record NZ_JBGFFF010000146.1, on the reverse strand, counting down.
CGAACCCATTGTTTGACAAGGTGCTAGCGGGCCGCCCGCGCAAGCGCCGCCAGAGCGAAATGCAGTAGGGGCGGGATTGCACAAGGCGCCCCAAGGCGCCGTGGGCGATGGAGATTGCTATCTCGACGTGCAGCTGCCATGAAAAAGGGCCCTGAAGGGCCCTTGTGACAGAAAAACGGGTGTGGTTCAGTAGCCGCCGTTGCCGCCGCCACCGTAGCCACCACCGCCGCCATTGCGGCCGCCGCCACCACCGTTGCGCGAACCCGAGCCGTACGGGCTGCGGAAGCCACCTTCGCTGCGGCCACCGCCGCCATAGCCCCCGCCACCACCTTCGCGGCCGCCGCCGTATCCACCGCCGCCGCCCTCGCGGCCACCACCATAGCCACCGCCGCCTTCACGGCCGCCGCCATATCCGCCACCACCGCTGCGACCGCCGCCGTAGCCGCCGCCACCACCACCGCCGCCGAAACCACCGCTACGGGGTGGGCGTGGTTCCATGGGGCGGGCTTCGTTCACCACGATGCTGCGGCCGCCGAGGGGTTGGCCGTTCATGCCGTTGATAGCGGCCTGGGCTTCTGCGTCGCTGCCCATCTCCACAAAGCCAAAGCCTTTGGAGCGACCCGTGTCGCGCTCCATCATGACCTTGGCGCTGGTCACGGCACCGAACTGGCCAAAGGCCTGTTCCAGATCACCGTCGCGCACCGAGTAAGGCAGGTTGCCGACGTACAGTTTGTTGCCCATCGAGGGACTCCTCAAAAACACATGGATAAAGCGATGGAGTCCCCAAAACGCAGCCAGCTAATCTCAATGACGCTCTCAGCGCGAAACTGACGGATCACCGCAAACTTGAAATGCGGGCCAAACCCGCCAGACCATTATGCGCCACACTTTTGGGGAAAAAGCAAGGGGCTTTGCGCGCTGTGGCGTCCGTGCCGCGCCAGAACGCAAAAAGGAGCCCGAAGGCTCCTTTTTTTTTGCCGTCGGCAGGCCCTGAGGACTGCCGATAAGGACTTTTTAGTAGCTGCTACGGCCACCGCCGTAACCACCACCGCCGCCRCCGCCGTAGCCGCCGCCACCGCTACGGCCACCGCCGTAACCGCCGCCGCCGCCATTGCCGCCACCGAAGCCACCACTACGGGGAGCGCGGGGCTCCATGGGGCGGGCTTCGTTGACCACGAGGTCACGGCCACCGAAGTTTTGACCATGCACGCCTTGGATGGCGGCTTGGGCTTCAGCATCGCTGCCCATTTCGACAAAGCCGAAACCCTTGGAGCGGCCGGTGTCACGTTCCATCATGACCTTGGCGCTGCCAACCGAGCCGTACTGGCTGAAGGTCTGCTGCAGATCTTCGTCGCGGAAAGAGTAGGGCAGGTTGCCCACGTAAAGTTTGTTGCCCATGAAGGACTCCTGAAAAAACACAAAAACGCGATGGAGCCCGACGCAATCAACAAACCTGTGACGACTTCAAAGACGCGAAACTGACCATTCACCGCTAAGCTAACTGCCCTTCTGCAAGCAGAAAAGCGAATCCATTATTAATCACTTTATGGGGCCCGTGGGGTTTTATTTC
>NZ_JBGFFF010000145.1:0-11169 GCF_056175785.1 Acidovorax sp. LjRoot204 | reverse complement strand
GTTTGAGGTGTGGTTCAGCCACATGTTTGTGCAGTCCGATCTGGCACGCGACAGCACCAGCTCGGGCGATGCGCTGATCTTGCGAGCCCCCCGAGGTGGCGACGTGCAGGTGCTGGCGAAACTCTCGGTCACCGGATCAACCTGACCAGCGCCTGCTGATGCTGGCGGCAGATCGCGCTCCCGTGCACCGTGGTGCACGGGCCATCGGACTACACGCTGGCGATGCCCTGGGGCGTATCCTGAAGATTCCCAGCCCTGCCAGATACCCCGGCGCGGCGCACACCCAGGAGCCGCCGATGACACCGTCCCACACACTGGGTGAACCCGCAGCCTGCAGGCCCCATCGCTGAGAGCTGCTATGGCCTTCCTCTCCAGCGCCCCCCGCCTTACCACCGCGTCCAACGAGCCAGCGCGATGGCCCGCGAATACCGGCGCGCCCTTGGCGCAGGCAATACCAGGCAGCCAGCGTGGTGTTCGCATGGACCTGCAGATTGACCTGCGCTACGAGATCGACAGCTACGGCGCCGATTTCGTGTTCAACATCCACGCCGCACAAACACCCCACCAGATAGTCCACAACGAGCGCCTGGTGCTCAGCCAGGACATTCCCCACCAGATCCACACAGACCCTGCGACGGGTAACCGCTATCTCCGGCTGCATGGCGAGCCCGGCATGCTGGAGCTGACCTACAGCGCTACGGTGGACATCCGCCACCACCGTGCCGACCCCACCCAACTGGCCGAGGTGCCTGTGCGGCACTTGCCGCCGCATGTGATGGGCTACATCTACCCCAGCCGATATTGCCAGTCTGACCGCCTGCTGCGGCTGGCACTGAACGAGTTCGGCGCCTTGTGGCAGGGCCACAGCCGCGTGCAGGCTATCCGTGACTGGGTGAATCGGCATGTGGCGTTCACGTCCAACACCTCCAACTCCAACACTTCGGCCGTCGACACGCTGGTGGAACAGGTCGGGGTGTGCCGGGATTTCGCCCACCTGATGATTGCACTGTGCCGCGCCGTGAACATTCCGGCCCGCTTCACCACTGGCACCGACTACGGTGCCGACCCAGCGCTGGGCCCGCCGGACTTTCATGCCTACGTGGAGGTGTATCTGGGCGACCGCTGGTATCTGTTCGACCCTTCGGGCACGGCCATCCCCATGGGGCTGCTGCGGTTTGGCACCGGCCGAGATGCCGCCGACGTGGCGTTTGCCACCATCTTTGGCGGAGTGCGGGCACAGCCCCCCACCATCCACACCCGCGCGGTGGAGGACCCTGCCCAGGGGTGGGTGCTGCCGCACCACTGCGCCGAGGCGCTGTCCACCGACCAGGGGACCTCGTACGGGGCGCGTTTCGTCGCGCAATAGGGAGCTTGACCTTCCGTCTGGCGCCTCTGGCGGGGGCGGCAGAAAGGTCTGTTGGCCATCCCTGATTGCGGCTGTGGCCTAATATGCCCCTTTCTCCACTTTCTCAGAGACCTACCATGGGCAACAAGATCGTCACCGAAGCAGACCGCAAGCGCACCCCCCAACCCAAGCCAATGCCCGGCGTGACGCTGAACACCCCTGGCCGTGGTCAGCGTGTGAGCCTGGAGCGTGGTGTCGCCACGCGCAGCAAGAAGAACCCTGGCAAGCGCTCGCGCAAGGGCGGCTGATCAGCCCTCCGGGGGCGCTGCGGCGCCCCGCCAGCACCCACAAAAAAAGCCCTCGTCTGAGGGCTTTTTTTTGGGCGATACAGCCGTTTATTGCAACGGGGCCGGCATGGTTTCCACGTGGCCTCTGGCGGGCAGGATGATGTGAAACGCTGCACCGCTGGCCGGAACGTTCTCGGCAAAGATCCGCCCGCCCATGGCCTCGACGATCTTGCGGCAGATGGCAAGGCCCAGGCCCGTGCCCCCAGATCCATCCTTGGTCTTACTGGACTGCACAAAGGCCTCAAAAATGCTCTGCAGCTCTGAAGGAGGGATGCCCGGGCCCTCATCCCGCACGACCAGATGCGTCTGGCCCTGCGGGTCCGCGTAGCCCTCCAGGGTGATCGTGCTGCCAGGCGGCGAAAACTTGATGGCGTTGGCCACCACGTTGCGGATCACCTGCTGAAACCGCAACGGGTCGGCCTTGGCCACCAGCGGAAGGTCAGGCATTCGAAAATCCATCATCAGGTGGCTGCGTTCCAGCAAAGGCTCCAGCTCGCGGATCACCGGACGCACTACGCCGCGCAGGTCGATGCGCTCCATGTGGAACGTTCCCACTGTGCTTTCCAGCTTGGACACTTCCAGCAGGTCGTTCACCAGCGTGAGCATGCGCTGGCCAGCGGAATGGATGTCTTCAAACATGCCCGCCAGCTTGGGCTGCGCGCGACCACGCAGCATGCCCAGTTCGGCAAAGCCCAGAATGGACTGCAGCGGCGTGCGCAGCTCGTGGCTCATGTTGGCCACAAACTCCGACTTGGTGCGGGATGCCTCCTCGGCCGCGTCACGCGCCTCCCGGGTGGCGCGCTCGGCCTCACGGAACTCGCTCACATCCATCAGGATGGTGAGCACACCGGTGACTTGGCCGTGCTCATCGGCAATGGCCGCCTTGGCCAGGCGCGTGTCGCGGCGCGATCCGTCGCCATGGCGCACCTGGGTCTCGACCAGGGCTCGCCCCCCCCAGCGCAGCAGCTGCTTGTTGGCCGACTTATGTACGTTTGCCTCGTCTGGCGGCAGGCACTCGTCAAAGGCCTTGCCCAACACGGCGGTGCGAGTACGGCCTTTGTATTCCTCCCAGGCCTTGTTCACGCGCACAAAGCGGTTCTGGGCGTCAGTCACAGAGATGGGCAGCGGATTGGTCTCCAGCAGCAGATCCTGAAACGCAATTTGGGCCTGTAGCTGTTGTTGGGCCATCCAGCGCTTGGTTTCGTCCACCGCGCTGCCCGCAAAACCAATCACACGCCCGGCAGCCACCAGAGGCACCACTGCCACCTGGAACATCATCTCCTTGCCCTCGGCAGAGCGGGACACCACCTGGCATACCCGCACTCCATCCGGCGACCGGGGGTCGATGGCCCGCGCCACATCATTGCGGCTTTGTGGCTCGACCAGGTCGTGCAGACGTTTGCCAATGGCACGGTCAGGCGCCGTGCCCGTCATCACAGTCCAATGGGCATTCACATAGGTGATCACGCCCTGCGCATCGGTGCGGAAAATCAGCTCTTGCACGCTGCGCATCAGCACCGACAGATCCCGCTCGTTGCGGGCAATGCGGGCCTGTGCAGCGTCAATAGCCAGCCGCGCCCGCTCACGGGTGCGCAGGCCACGCCACACGGCAAAGGTCAGGCCCAGCACCAGGGCCACCAGGGCCAGGCCAATACCGATCAGCGCGCGGGCATCCGCCAGCCAGCTCTGCACGGCTGTTCGGTACGAGGTCTCGACCACCACCACCAGCGGCATGGCGGCAGAGGCCCGAAAACTGACGATCTGCCGCTCGCCCAGCACACCCACACCCAGGTAGGTGGCGTGCTCCTGCCGGGGCAGGAACTGGCTGAAGACGGGGATGTTGTTCACCCGCGTACCTGCCAGAGCAGCTGCGGCCCCCGAAGTGGCCAACACCTGGCCGCTGTACGAGGTCACCACCGAGTCAAAAACCTCGGACTCCAGCGTCAGGTGCTGAAAGTTGGACAGCGAGTCGGGATTGACCAAAGCCACCAGCACCAGCGCCTGCCCTGCTTCGTTCTTGTAGCCGTGCATCACAGGAATAAAAGCGACACCCGCAGGAGCCGCCGCCGCTGCGCCTCCCAGCCGCACACTTTGCAGGCTACGGCCCGGTGTGAGGCCGCCCTGAACCGTCCGCCCCACGGCCACCAGAGGGCCGAGCTTGGCCAGGTCCACAAAACTCTCGGCATCGCCGGGCTGGGTGCTGGCGACCACTCGCCCACCAGCGTCCACCACGGCCAACCCCCGAAGAAATGAAAGCGYCGCCAGCGCCTGGCCCAGGGCGTCCTGCATACGCCGGGGTTCCGAGGCCACCGTCGTGAGGGCTGGAGACGTGGCCAGCGACTCCAGCGCCAGTTCGGCCGTCTGCATGGTGCGCGTGGCCTGATCCTCCAGCACCCGAGCCAGCATGGCGGCATGGTTCTGGTGGCTGGTACGCACCGTGCGAAAGTCGTTCACGGCCAACGCGCCGACGGCCACCAGTGCCGCCAATGCCGACAGCCCTCCGGTGATGAGGACCAGATGGCTGGTCTGCGACACCCACGTGCGCAGCCTGGTCCAGACCGAAGGGAGCGCCTGGAGGTCGGCCATATCAGCGCACCACGATGGCGTTCAGGCCATTTTGAGAGGCCGCGCGCTGCAGGCGGCCGTCGGCCTTGATGCGCGCCACAAAGGCATCCACCGTAGCCAGCCAGGCGGCATCGCCGCGCTTGACTGCATAGCCATAGGGCAGCACCGAAAATGGTTCGGGAGACTCGATGAGCCGGGCCCAGTCGGCGTTGTCCATCATGCGCCGGCTGTAGGGATAGTCGGTCATGAACACGTCAATGCGCCCGGCAGTCAGTTCGCGCTCGCGGGTGGTGGGCAGCTGGATGCGCACCAGCGTGGCCTGCTTGAGGCGCTGGGCCATGATGGGTTCCATGAACGTGCCTGCCTGCACCCCCACCAACACACCCGGCTTGTCAATGTCGGCCCACTGCTTGATGACCGTATTGGATTTAGTGGTGATGCCGTAAATGTCGCTGCGCATGTAGGGCTGGGTAAAAGCCAGCTTTTCCATCCGCTGGGGCAGCATGCCGATGGCAAACATGGCCACATCGCAACGTTCCTGGTTCAGGTCGTCAATGAGGGTCGGAAAAGAAGAGTCCACATATTCGACCCTGGCCTTGAGGTCGCGCGCCAGCTCGGCAGACAGGTCGATGTCGATACCCCCGAGTTGCTGTGTACGCGGGTGCCTGTAGGTCACGCCGTAGTAGTCCGGCCAGACACACACACGCAACACCGACTGGCTCTGGACCCGCTCGGCCACAGGCCCCGCCAGCGCGCTGGTCGCACACACGGCCAGAGCCACGCGGGTGACGGTCAACGCCCACGGTTTCAGCCACTGCATCATTGTCATCATCATTGAGAATCCTTGGATCAATAACACCACCGTGCCCGCAGTGGCCTGCCGCTGAGCGGTCAGAAAAAGGGGATCAGGGCGCGTCGATCAGTGCATCAAAAGAGGGACATTCCTGCGTGATCTTGCAACGTAGCGCATCCATGGCTTCAGCATGCGCCAAAAACGTGTCCACGATCACCGGGTCGAAAGCACGGCCGCGCTCGGCCGCCAGCATCTCCAGCGCCACCGGGACCGCGAAGGCGGGGCGGTACACCCGATCCATGGTCAGCGCGTCAAAAAAATCCACCACGGCGGTGATGCGGCCCGACAAAGGAATCGCCTCGCCCGACAGGCCCGCCGGGTAGCCTTGGCCGTCATAGCGCTCGTGGTGCGTGAGCGCCACCTCGGCCGCCATGCGAAACACTGGAATGTGCGAACGCCCCAGGATCTCGGCACCCATCGCGGCGTGGCAGTTCATGGTCTGGCGCTCTTCTGGGGTGAGCTTGCCGGGCTTCTTGAGCACGCTGTCGGGGGTGCCGATCTTGCCGATATCGTGCATGGGCGCGGCCTTGCGCAGCATGCGTGCGTAGCCCACCGTCTGCCCCAGAGCCAGGGCCAGGGCCTCGGCCAGGTATCCAATGCGCACGATGTGTACGCCGGTGTCATCGTCCTTGAGGTCGGCCGCAGCCGACAGGTGCAACAGTGCGGCGTGGTGCGCGCGGGTGACCTCGCGCAGGGCTTCATTCCGCTCTCGATACATGCGCCCGAAGTCGCGCACAAAACTCTCCATCTGAGCTGCAGCAGCCTCATCAAAGCAACGTGCATCGATGGGCTGCGCCAGCAGTTCGTGCTCGGGTCGAGGCACGGAGGTCACAGCGCTGCCTCCATGCGGTAGATGGTTTCCAGAACCTGCAGAGTGCTGAAGGGCTTCATCAGGTAATCGTCGGCTCCCGCCGCGAAGCCTGCCGCCCTGTCGTCCGACTGCACCCGGGCCGTCAGCATGATCACCTTGGTGTGGCGCATGTCCGGGTCGGACTTGATGCGGCGGCAAACATCCAGGCCGTTAAGGGTGCCCGGCATCATCACATCCAGCAGCACGATGTCCGGCTGCAACTCACTGGCCAGCAGCCAGCCCGCATCACCCGTAGCGGCTTCGTGGATCTCAAAGTCATCAAACTCCAGCGTCATCTTGAGCAGTTTGCGGATATCGATGTGGTCTTCGACGATCAGGATCTTTTTCATGGCGGTAGCCTTTGTGGGGCCGGGAATAGGCTTGGAATACAAAAAAACACGTTTTAACGTGATTTCTTGCCATTGATTGAATCATATCAATCATTTTTATCAAATGCAAGTCGAGTAAAAATTAAAATTAGGAGAAAATGTGCGATCTATGCAATCTGACAATTCCCTCGCGGAGCACGCCATGGCCGACCACTACACCACGCTGGAAGTCGCCAAGATGCTGGGCATGGCCGTGCGGTCGGTCCAGCTGATGGTGGACCGCAACGAACTTGAGGCCTGGAAGACCCCTGGCGGGCACCGCCGCATCTCGCGTGCATCGGTGGAACGCTGGATGACCGCCCATGGCGCCGGTGGCGCTGCCCAGGCACCCGCCGTCGGCGCTCCAGTCGCCGCCCGCGCGCCCCTGGCCGCACCGGTGGGACCAGCCAAAGGGCGTGCACCACAAATCCTGCTGATCGAGGACTCCATCCATTTCCAGAACCTCGTGGGCCTCATCGTGCAGCAGCACCTGCCAGGAGTGCAGCTGCAGGTGGCGAACGATGGCATCACCGGCCTTGCGCTCTATGGGCAGATTCAGCCCGAGGTGCTGATCGTGGACATCCTGCTGCCAGGCATCGACGGCGCCACCCTGATCACCACGCTGCGCTCGCACCCCCAATTTGCGCGCAGCCACCTCATCGTGGTCACCTCGCTCGACGAGCAACAGCGCGAGCCGTATGCATTTGCCTTGCAGGGTGTGAAGGTGATCCACAAGCCCCGGCTGGTGGCCGAGTTACCCAGCGCTCTGGCCGCGTGCATTCCGCAGGCACAGGTACCCGCATGAGCAGGCCCAAGGTCCTGCTCGTGGAAGACGACAGCTCCATCGCACGCTTTGTGCAGATGGCGCTCGAGGAACTTCCCATCGAGCTGGTGACCTGCGCCAACGTGCCTGACGCCATGCAGGCGCTGCATGCGGGGGGCGTGGAACTCATCATCACGGACCTCATGCTGCCGGGCGAGTCCGGCATTGACCTGGTACAGCGGCTGCTGCAAGAGCCTGTGCACGAAAGCCGAATTCCGGTGGCGGTATTCAGCGCGGGCCTGACGCCGCCAGTGCGCGAGCAACTCCAGGCCATGAAGGTGTGGCGCATGCTGTCCAAACCTGCATCGGTGGCAGAGCTGGAGGCCTGTGTAACCGATGCGCTGGCGCTGGTGGCGGATACCCCTGCCAATGCGCCAGTCACAACAGCCACGCCTGCCGATGAAGCGGCCGACGATGAGGCTAAGGCCATTGCCACCCACTTTGCGGGCGACGAGTTTCTGTTCAAGGCCTACCGCGCCAGTTGCCTGCAGCAGTTCCCCGCCGACGTGCGGCAAGGTGACGCGGCCAGCGCAGCGCAAGACTGGCCGGCGCTGCGGCGCCTGGCTCACAGCCTGGCCACCGTGCTGCTCACCCTGGGCCACCCGACCCAGAGCGTGCGCGCCCGCCAGCTGGAAAACGCAGCCGCCCAGTCTGCCGCAGAGACATGCCAGGAACATTGGCGCATGCTGCGCGCTTTTCTGCTGCAGCTCTGATCCAACCCCAGCAGCGCGGCTGGCTGAACACCCTTGCCTCGAAGAGCCCCGATGGCGGGCGATTGACCCACCCCATCGCCTTCTCCGGAAGGCGAATGTGAAGACCCATGAACAAGCCGGGGTGGGCTCATACTTCTGAAACATAACCATTCAGAGCAAAAAATAACCAATTGGTCTAATATAGAAACAATTGGTTTCAATCGCCTCAGATGCGGTGTGAAGCTCTCCTCCACCCCCGTCTCAGGCAGCTCTCCATGGACCCCAACGTCGTTTCCGAATACCGCCCCCACCTTGTCGCCATCTCGTTCGCATTGGCGTTCATTGGTTCATTGATCGCACTAATGGTCACACGCCGCATCCGCCACAAGGACGGATCGCTCAACCGCGCAGCGACTTTGACGGCCGGCGTGGCGCTGGGCGGCATTGGGGTGTGGTCCATGCACTTTGTGGGCATGGTGGCGCTGCGGCTGGATGTGGCCAGCAGCTACGGCATCGTTGAAAGCGCGGTGTCTCTGCTGGCGGCCGTGGGCTGCACCTCGGCTGCACTCATCGTGGTGTCCAAGGCACCCCGGGAACTGACACGGATTCTGGGCGCAGGACTGCTGCTGGGCCTGGGTGTGGCGGGCATGCACTACCTGGGCATGTACGGCATGAAGATTGGCGGCTACATCCACTGGGACCTGCGCACCGTGGCGCTGTCGGTGCTGATTGCGGTGGCAGCAGGCACGGCTGCCCTGTGGCTGGCCTTCAACACCCGCCGCCTGGGCGGCCGCGTGGGGGCCGCCCTGCTCATGGCCACCGCCGTGTGCGCCATGCACTACACCGGCATGGGCGCGGCCGAGTTCGTCTGCACCACCCCCAACCGCTTTGCCACCGTGCAGGGCGTCGGGCTGGTCAGCTCGCTGGGCCTCGGCCCCATCGTGGCCGCCTGCGCATTTGCCATGGCCGTGCTGATTTCGGTGGATCTGTATGTGCAATGGATGCAACGCTCCATCGGCCAGCAGCGCCGCCGTACGGCCTGAGCCAGACGGCACCCGCGCAAAACAAGGGCTGCACCAGGGTGCATTCGGCCCACTCTTCAATAAGATGGCGACCATGATCACCCTGCACCACCTCGAAACCTCGCGCTCGCAACGCATTCTCTGGCTGCTGGAAGAGCTGGGCGTGCCCTACGAGCTCAAGATCTACCCGCGCGACAAAGCCACCAAGCTGGCCCCGCCTGCGCTCAAGGCCATTCACCCCCTGGGCAAGTCGCCAGTCATCACCGATGGTGTGGAAGTGATTGCCGAGTCGGGCGCCATTATCGAATACCTGGTGGACACCTATGGCGAACAGGCCCGTGGCGACCTGGCCCACCTGCAGCCAGCAGCCCGCACCGCCGAGCACCGCCAGTGCCGCTTCTGGATGCACTACGCCGAGGGCTCGCTGATGAACTGGCTGGTGATGAAGCTGGTGTTCAAGACCATCCCCACGCAGCCCATGCCGTTCTTTGTGAAGCCCATTGCGCGCGCCCTGTGCGGCACGGTGCAGCAAAAGCTCATCGACCCCAACGTGGACACGGCGCTGGCGTTCATTGAAGAGCACCTGGGCACCCACCGCTGGTTTGCGGGGGAGCACCTGACCATGGCGGACTTTCAGATGAGCTTTGCGGTGGAGGCGCTGATGTCACGCGCCAACGACGCAAGCCGCTGCCCGCACCTGCAGGCCTACCTGGAACGCATGCACGCACGCCCGGCCTACCAACGGGGCATCGCCAAGGGCGGCCCGGTGGTGATCGAGGCCTGAACGCACGCTACCTCCATGTCTCGCTACGCGATTCTCTTCGTGTGCATGGGCAACATCTGCCGTAGCCCCACAGCCCACGGCGTGTTCCGCCACAAAATCACCCACAGCGGCCTGGCGCACAGTGTGGTGGTGGACTCGGCAGGCACGCACAACTACCACCCCGGCGAGCCGCCCGACACCCGCACCCAGCGCCACGCGGCGCAGCGCGGTTATGACCTTTCGGACCTGCGGGCCCGGCAAATCATTGATGCCGACTTTGCCCGCTACGACCTGATCCTGGCCATGGACTGGGACAACCTGGCCCTGGCGCAGGACCAATGCCCGCCCGCACATGCGCACAAGCTGCGGCGCATGACGGAGTTCTGCCTGCAGTTCGACAGCCCGGTGGTGCCTGACCCGTACTACGGCGGCAGCCAGGGGTTTGAGGAGGTGCTGGACCTGGTGGAAGACGCCTGCGAAGGGCTGCTCAGGCACGTGCAGCGGCAACTGCAGGCGCAGGCGCAGGAACCCAAAGCCCGGCACTGACCTGACAGCGTGGCTACCGCACTCCGCACACCAGAGCGCCGGGGTCGTTGTGCGCCTGCTCGCGGTCGTTCTTGGCCTGGGCCACTTCCATGTCGCGCGGCAGGGTCACGCCGTTCTTCACGGCCAAAATTTCGGCCATCACGCTCACTGCAATCTCGGGCGGTGTCTTGCTACCTATGTAGATGCCAATGGGCCCGCGCAGGCGCTGCAGGCTGGCTTCGGTCTGGTCAAAGTGCTCGATCATGCGGGCGCGCCGCGCCTCGTTGTTGCGGCGCGAGCCGATGCCGCCCACGTAGAACGCCTCGGTGCTCAGCGCCTCCAGCAGCGCCAGGTCGTCCAGCTTGGGGTCGTGCGTGAGGGCCACCACGCAGGTGCGGCGGTCGGGCTTGAAGGCCAGCACCACATCGTCGGGCATGTCACTCACCACGGTGGCACCCGGTACGCTCCAGCTGCCCCGGTACTCCTCGCGCGGGTCGCACACCGTCACGGCAAAGCCGTTGAACAAGGCCATGGTGGCCAGGTACTCGGTGAGTTGCCCTGCACCGATCAGCAACATGCGGTACTCGGGCCCGAAGGTGTTGGTGAGCTGCTGTGCATCCACCTTCAGATCCTCGGGTGCCTGCGCAGGCGCCAGGGTCACGGCGCCATCGGACAGGCACACGGTGCGCTGCACCAGGCGCCCAGCGGCCAGCTGGGCAATCAAATCGGCCAGCAGCGCGGGATCAGGGTCGTATTCCAGCAGCAGCTCCAGCGTGCCGCCACAGGGCAGGCCAAAGCGGTGGGCCTCGTCGGCGCTGATGCCGTATTTGACAAACGATGGCGGCCCGCTGGGGATGCGGTGCTCGGCACCGTCTGCCGCAGCGCCCGCCTGGGCATAAGCGCGGGTGTGGCGGTCGATCAGGTCGTCYTCAATGCASCCGCCCGACACCGAACCCACCACCSSGCCGTCTTCGCACAGCGCCATGATCGAGCCCACCGGCCGTGGCGACGAGCCC
>NZ_JBGFFF010000144.1:0-11248 GCF_056175785.1 Acidovorax sp. LjRoot204 | reverse complement strand
GCATTGCGAACCGCCTGGTTCAGGCCACGAATCTGGCTGGTGAAACGCTCGGAAATCGCCAAACCGGCYGCGTCGTCCTTGGCGCTGTTGATGCGCAGGCCCGACGACAAGCGCTGGATGGACGTGTTCAGCGAGGTCTGGCTCATGCCCAGGTTGCGCTGTGCGGTGAGCGAGCTGATGTTGGTATTGATGGTGGAAGCCATTGCAAATCTCCAGAAAGAACTGACTGAATATGGCGTTGCCGCCAGCCGGGGCGCCAGCACCACGCTGGCTTCCTGGGTTCGCCAGTGCTCTTTAGCTTCTGGTGAACGGCGGGCCGCTTACGGTCCGTTGTAAGTGTTTTCGGGTCACCGCCGGAAAACTTGAGGGTCAAACGCGCAAGTTGTACGACTTTTTTGCCGCTTATCTCCCCAACGCCAAAAAGCGGCATCTCCACAATTCATCCATCGTTCCCTCATTGACAGCCGGACGGGTGCGCTTGAACCGGCAAACAGATCCGTCTTGCGACGTTAAGGAGTTTCGCCATGGCAGCAACCATCAATACCAACATCAGCTCGCTCACCGCGCAGCGAAATTTGGGCACCAGCCAGATGTCGCTCAACTCAGCCATCCAGCGCTTGTCGTCGGGCCTGCGCATCAACAGCGCCAAGGACGACGCAGCCGGTTTGGCGATTTCCGAGCGTTTCACCAGCCAGATTCGTGGCCTGAACCAGGCGGTTCGCAATGCGAACGACGGAATTTCGCTGGCCCAGGTGGCAGAAGGTGCGATGGGCTCCGCCGGCAACATCCTGCAGCGGGTGCGYGAACTGGCCGTGCAATCGGCCAACGCTTCCAACAGCGCTGGCGACCGTCAGGCCCTGCAGCAGGAAGTCGGCCAGTTGGTGGCGGAACTGGACCGGATTTCGCAAACCACCGAGTTCAACGGCCAGAAATTGCTGGACGGCACATTTGGTACGCAACAGTTCCAGGTGGGCGCCAATGCCAACCAGACCATCGTCGCAGCGACGGCCAACCTGCGCACCAACGTCTACGGCAACAACCAGAACATCGCCTCCAACGGCTCGGGTATTGGTGCACAGGCCCCTGCGACTGGCGCCACATCCAACGGCGTGACAGCGGGTTCGGTCTCCATCAGCGGCTACCTGGGCACAGGCACCATGACGGTAAATTCGAATGCCACCGCCAAAGCCACCGCCGATCAGATCAATTCCCTGCAGGCCACCACGGGCGTGACGGCGACCGCCCGCACCGAAGTACGCCTGGGAGGCATGGCCTCGGCCGGGTCCTATTCGCTGACGCTGGAAGGCGACAACGTAGGTGCATCCCGCACGATCTCGTTCACCTTGACATCCGCCACCGGCACAGACCGCCTGTCGCCTGCCGTATCGGCGATCAATGAACAATCTGCAAAAACCGGCATCAACGCCTCGCTGAGCTCGGACGGCACCCAGATCATCCTGACCAACGCCACCGGCAACAACATCGTGGTGGGAGATACCACCAATGCCAATGCAGCCGCCGTGAGCGTGACCGGCTACGACGCGGCAGGCGCCAGCAACGGCACTGCACAGACCTTGGCAGCCGATGCCACGATCGACAACGTTGCCACCGGCGGCTACATCACACTCGACTCTGAGAAATCGTTTGCCCTGACCTCTGCCAGCAACCAGCTGGACAGCGGCGGATCGTCACTGCACACCGTGGCCAACCTGGACGTGACCACCTTCACCAGCGCCACCGATGCGCTCAAGACCGTGGACTCGGCACTGGCCTTCATCAATGGCGAACGCGCCAAGCTCGGCGCCCTGCAGTCGCGCTTTGAAACCAGCATTTCCAGCCTGCAGATCACATCGGAAAACCTCTCTGCCTCGCGCTCGCGCATCCAGGATGCCGACTTCGCGGCAGAAACCGCCAACTTGTCGCGGGCTCAGATCCTGCAACAGGCCGGCACGGCGATGGTGGCTCAAGCCAACCAAATCCCGCAAGGCGTGCTGTCGCTGCTCAAGTAATTGACCCAGCCCACACGCCGCGCAGTGGAATTGCAACGCAACGACAAGGGGCCCCGATGGGCCCCTTTTCACATGGCACACTGTGCGGCGCCCCCCGCTTCTTAGCTTGTAGATCGGCAGCCACGTGCAATCCAAAAATACCGCCCAGGACGATCCCCGCCTCCATGCGGCCCTCGCAGCCGCAGACTGGCCCACGCTGACTCGGTTGTGCCGCCAAATTCTGCGCAAGAATGGCCGCCACCTGGGCGCCCATCGCCTGCTGGGCTTCTCGCTCCACAAGCAGCGCGAGTTCGACGCAGCCCTCAAGGCCTACAAGCAAGCCTATGCGTACTGGCCAGGCGATGCCGAGCTGCTCATCAACTACGCCAACATCCTGATTGAGCAAGCACGCAACTACGACGCACTTCCGCATCTCGAAAAGGTCTGCGAGCTGCGCCCCCAGCAAGCCGTTGCATGGATCAAACTCGCCGAGTGTTGCTATCTGATCAATTTGCACAGCAAGGGATTTGATGCCAGCCAAAAAGCCCTCGCGCTGGCTGACTCCATGCCGCTGACAGTCGGTGCACTGATGCAAAGCGCCATTCACCGCCGCGAGCTGGGCCAGGTGCGCGAGGCTGTACAGGATTGCGAGAAAGCCATCGCGCTCAGCCCCGGCGATCCTGGCAACTACACCAACAGGCTGCTTTTCATGCTGGCGAACCCGCAGGTGAACGCTGCGCAGCTGTCTGCAGCCGCCCGCCAGTTCGGCAGCGTCTTTGAGCCCCTACTGCGCCCCAACTGGCCCAGCTTTGAGGCCCATCGCGGCTCGCCCTGGCGCCGCCTGAAGATTGGGTTTCTGTCACCAGACTTCCGCATGCACGCCGTCATGTACTCGGTGGAGGGGCTGCTGGCCCAGCTGGACCGGCGGCAATTCGAGGTGTATGCGTTCTACCTGTTCCCCAAAGGCGACCATGTCACAGAACGGGTGGAATGCCATGTCGACCACTTCGTGCGCCTGGCTGGCTTCAGCCCCGAGCATCAGGCCGATGCCATCCGCGCCCAAGGCATAGACATCCTGGTCGACTTGGCGGGCCACACGGGCAACAACGGCCTGCTCATCCTGGCGCACAAGGCTGCACCAGTGCAGGTGTCGTGGCTGGGGTTTCCGGCCACCACCGGGCTCACCGCCGTGGACTACAAGTTCACGGACGAAATCACCGACCCGCCAGGCGTCGATGACCAGTACACGGAACAGTTGTACCGGTTGCCTACGCTGTTCGCCTGTTACCGGCCCATGAGCCGCAATCCCCTGTGGCGTTACCAGCCCCGCTATCAGGTGCGCCCCTCGCCCGCGATAGATAACGGGTTCATCACCTTCGGCTCCTGCAACAACCTGGGCAAGCTGACGGATGAGGTGCTGGCACTGTGGGGGCGTGTCCTGGAAGCCGTGCCCCATTCACGCCTGCTGATCGAGGGCAAAAATTTCGACCGCCCCGAGTTCGCGCAGGCCTACCGCGATCGCTGCGAGGGACTGGGGCTCCCGCCTTCGCGGCTGGAGCTGGTGCCGCTCAGCCAAGACAACCAATACCTGACCTACCACCGCATCGATATTGCGCTGGACCCATTTCCACTCACCGGCGGCACGACCACTTTCGATGTGTTGTGGATGGCGGTCCCCATCGTCTCCATGATGGGCGAAAGTTTCAAGAGCCGCATGGGCGTCGGCATGCTCAGCTACCTGGGGCGAAAGGAGTGGCTGGCAGAGAGCCCGGACGACTATGTGCGCATTGCTGCGGACCTGGCAGCAGATACCCAGGCGCTCAATGCGCTTCGGCTCAACCTGCGTAGCGAAGTGGAAAACTCTGCGCTCATGCGCGAAGACCTCTACTGCCGGCACTTTGGCGAAGGCCTGCGGGTGATGTGGCTGAAATGGTTGGCTCAAATGGAGCATCCCGACGATCCTCAGGCGCAGGAGCAAGCCATGCAGGGCTGGTTACCGCAGTTCCCGCAAGAGTGGGAGCAACCCCCAGTCCTGGGCGTCGGCTTGAAACCCGGCCAGCGGGTCAGCCTGCACGCAGCCCACAAAAGCCTGCAGAACCTGGTTGAAAAAGCACGGACCTCCTCTCCGCCCCGGCGAATCGGCGAATCAGCCCCCTTGATCACGGATCGCCACTGGATTGCCGTGACCGAGCTGGCCGAAAAAGTGCTCAACGCCGTACCACACGATCCCGTCGCTCTGGCGTGCCTTGCCGAAGTAGAGCATGCACACGGGCACACCGAATTCGCGGTGACTTACCTTCAATATGCGACGCAAGCCATGGGGATGGACATCCCGGGCTCCTGATGCTGCGTGTCAGATCCGGAAAATGTCGAGCAGCGCATTGCGCCGGGTGGGCTTGAAAACCACCCTGCCGGCGTCGCCACGGTAAATGGTGCACTGCCCGGGTGAGTGGGTGTTGACCAGGCTGACCCCTTGAGACAACACCGTGCCGTCGCCCACCTGACAGTCCCCAATGATGGCGGTGCCCGCGTACATGATGACGCCCTCTCCAAGCACGGGGGCAACCCCATGGTTCTTGCCGACGGTGGAATTCTGGTAGATCACCAGATAGTTGCCGTAGCTTGCCTTGGCGAAGACGATCCCGACGGAATGTCCGATGAAGAAAACCGGCGGCATCTCAATTTCGTAAAAGAGGTCGATACCGTTCAAGGCCTTGTTCAGCAAGAACAGGCGTGTGGGAGTTTCCGTACTGGCCGTGCGGCGCCAGATGGTATTGGCCAGAAAGTACAGAAAACTGCAGTACTGCGTGGAATGCAGCGGATCAAAGCAGTCCTGCCGCCAGGGCCGGACGGCATTGATGCACCCGTGCAGGCGAGCAAGTGCTTCGTCCAGGCACGCATCAATGTCCATGCGGGGATCGAAATCGTCTGGCAGTGTGTAGTGCAGTTGCTGCACCACGTAGCGCAGCAACCGATCACGGTCCATTCGCAAAATTTCCATGCCCAGCCTCCTTCAACGACCTCAGGGCCTGTTCAGGCCCGGGGTAAGTGCAGTTGCATGTACACCAAGCTGGCAGGGGCCCCTACTGCATGAGGGTCCTCCTTCCAGTCCACCCCGCCAGGGACTGTGCTGGCCACGATGGGCACTCGCTGGTACTCCTGAAAACCCACCTTGCGGTAAAAGTCGACCGCCGGATTGTCCGATCGCACCCGCACGGCCAGCGTCTGCAGCCCGAGAGCATCGCGCGCCCAGTGCATCAGCGCCAGCAACGAGGCCTTCATCAACCCCGGAGGGGATGAACCTCCACTGACAATGGCATCGGCCTCGCCATAACCACGCTGCCAATCAATGAAGCCCAGGCCCACGTGCCCCACACGCTCGCCGTCCAAGGTTTCCACCATGAACAACATCTTGCCGGGGTTCTCGTGAACCGCTCCAGCCAGCCAGGCGGCGGTGCGCTCAGGGGTGGATACAAACTCGGTCAGGAAAGATTTGACATGGCGGTTTCGCCACTCCGTCAAAAGCCGCACATCAACAGCATCGGTGTGTCCAGGCACGGTGGCTATGGGTCGAACGACCGCTGCCAGCGGCTGCCCCACCGGCAACAACAGGCCAGGCTCGCCAGCACGGGCCGTCTGTTTGATGGCAGCAAAAAGCTGCTGCCCAGGGGTGGATGCACTCATGGCGGCCTCTTCAGAGTTGGGCAAAGTAGCGGCGCACCTGCGCAGCCACGGTGTCCACGCTTTCCAGCGGCATGCGCGAGTGCAGCGGCAGCGAGAGAATGCCCTTGCCCACGCTGTCGGTCACCGACAGGTCCCCTGCCCTGCAGTCCTTCCAGAGCGAGAACCAATGCCCCGGCTGCCAGTGGATGCCGGTGTCCACACCGTTCTCCTTGAGGAAGTCTCGCAGTGCATCGCGGTGCTCTGCCGGCACCCGTATGTAGTACAGAAACGGGTTGACTTCGGCAAAATCGGTACGGGGAGTGCGCACCTGCGCAATGCCTTGCAGCTTTTCGTTGTACCGGCGCGATGCCGCCTGGCGGCTCGACTTGATCACATCGAGCTTGCCCAGCTGCGCCAATCCGATCGCGGCGTGCATGTTGAGCATGTGGTAGCGAAATCCCACCCGCTCGACATCAAAAGTCCAGGCACGCTTGTTCTGGTACATCACCTCCGCAGGCTGCTGCATGCCCAGCAAACGCAGCTCGTGCACACGACGCAACTCCTCTTCCGTACGCACAACAATCGTGCCGCCATCGAGACAGGTCACTGTTTTCACCGGGTYATGACTGAAAACGCAGATGTCGGAAAAGCTGCCGACCATCCGCCCTTTGTAGCTGGAACCAAATGAATGCGCCGCGTCATGGATTACGCGCAGCTTGTGGCGCTCTGCGAACGCGGCAATGTCTTCATGGTTGCTGATGATGCAGTCGTAGTCCATCACGATGATGGCCTTGGTGCGTGGGCCCACCAAGGACTCGGCCTTGACAAGGTCCAGCTCGAGCGTGTCGTCGTTGCAGTCGCAGAACACGATGTCCGCCCCCACCCAGGTGATGGCCTGGTAGTCGGCCGAGCAGTTGAATGCCGACACGATCACCTCGTCCCCCGGTCCCACGCCTGCGAGCAGCAGCGCGATGTGCAAGCCTGCCGTTCCGGTGCTCACCGCTGCCACATGGCGGTCCGGGGCCTGCAGGATCTCTTTCACCTTTTTCTCGAACCCCGACACATAGCTGCCCATACCGAGCCATCCCAGCTCCAGCGACTCTCGGCTGGCATCGATTTCTTCTTGTTCGATCAAGGGCTTGAACATTGGGATCATGGTGGTCTCCTTCGGTTGTGTACGGTTCAAATGGGCGTAGCGCTAGGTATTCGGCTACCAGACTTCGAGGCGAGGAATGGCCGTGACAAACTGGCCTCCCCATTCACGTATCTCGCTCAGCTGCAAGCTGATTTCGCTCCGCAGGTTCCACGGCAGGATGAGGATACGTTGCGGCTTGTGGGCGAGCAGGTGCGCCTCGCTCACCACGGGGATGTGGCTGCCCGGCAGGAATTGGCCTTGCTTGGCGGGGTTCTTGTCCACCACGTAGGGCAGCAGGTCGGGCCGCACGCCCGCAAAGTTGAGCAGGGTATTGCCCTTGGCCGCGGCGCCATAGGCACCCACGGTGATGCCGTCGGCCTGGCATTGAAGCAAAAATGTGAGCAGTTCGCGCTTGACCCGTATGGCCTGGGTCTGAAAATCGCAATAGAAACCTGCCCCCAGCATGCCGGCTGCCGCCTCGGTGGCCAGCAGTTGCTGCACGCGGACGGCGCCTTCAGCCGTTACCTGGGGGTGGCCCACGGTATCGGCGCGGGCGGCAAACACCCGCAGGCTGCCGCCGTGGGTGGGCAGCTCCTGCACATCGATCACCACCAGCCCGTTGACCGCAAAGATGCGTTGTACGGCCGTGAGCGACAGATAGGAATAGTGCTCGTGGTACGCCGTGTCGAACTGGCAGCCCTCCACCATGCGCAGCAGGTGCGGAAACTCGAACGTCGCCACGCCGTGGGGCTYGAGCAGCCGCGTGAAGCCGCCCACAAAGTCGTTGATATCGGGCACATGGGCCAGCACGTTGTTGGCGGCGATCAGGTCGGCCTGGCGGCCGGCGGCAGCCAGCTCATCGGCCAGCGCCACGCCAAAGAACCGATCCACCACCGCTATGCCCTTGGCACGGGCTGCAGCTGCGGTGCTGGCCGTGGGCTCCACGCCGTAGCAGGGGATGCCGGCCGCCTGCACGTACTGCAACAAGTAGCCGTCGTTCGATGCGACCTCGACCACGCGGCTCGCGGCGGTGAGGTCCAGGCGCTCGCGCATCGCCTCGACATAGGCCTTGGCGTGGGCAAGCCACGACGATGAGAACGAGCTGAAGTACGCGTAGTCGTCGGTGAACAGCGCCTCGCGCCCGGCGTGGTCTTCGGTCTGCACCAGCCAGCAGGTCTCGCACACCAACAGGCGCAGCGGAAACCAGGTTTCGGGCGCGCGCAGGGCGGCCTCGCGCAGGTAGGCGTTGGACGGGGGCGCGCTGCCCAGGTCCAGAAACGGCAATTGCAGCGGGCTGCCGCAGTGTCGGCACTTCACAGGCGCACTCCTTCGAATTCTTCGGTCATCCCGGGCTGGCCTGCGTCGCGGGGCGACATTTGCCCCACCGGCAGCGGCCAGGCAATGGTCAGACGCGGGTCGAGCGGGTGCAGCCCCGCCTCGGCGGCGGGCGCATGGGCTGCAGAGTGGCAATACAGCAGCTCGGCATGGTCGGTCAGCGTCTGGAAGCCGTGGGCAAAACCGGGCGGGATGAGCAGCGCGTTGCCGTTGTCTGCGGATAAATGCTCGGCATGCCWCTGCAAAAAGGTGGGAGAGCCCTGGCGCAGGTCCACGGCCACGTCCCAGACCTCGCCACGCAGGCAGGTCACCAGTTTCATTTCGGCGTGCGGCGGCTTTTGGTAGTGCATGCCACGCACGGTGCCTTGGAGGGCTGTATAGCTCTGGTTGACTTGGGCGATCGGGCCCGCCCAGCCTGCGCCCGCCAGTTCATCGGTGCAGAACAGGCGCGCAAAAAAGCCGCGCTCGTCCACCAACGGCTGGCGTTGCACACGGAACAACCCTGCCAGGGGCAGCGGCGCCAGGGCCAGGCGGCTCATGGGCGGGCCTCCCACGCGTCGATGTCGGCCATGCACAGCGCGCGCGCATCGGCGCCGCCATGGTGCTGTCGGTACCAGTTCATGGTGCGGGCCACGGCGGTGTTCAGCGCCCAATGCGGGGCGACGCCCAGCACCTGGCGGGCGTGGGCAGTCTCCAGCGCGAGCCAGCCGGCTTCGTGGGGGCCATCACTCTCTTTTTCATAGCTTGTTGCGCCGGAAGGATATGCGCTGGAGGCTAATTCGATGACATTTTTGACCGTAGCGGCCTCGTGCGGTAGCGGGCCAAAGTTGTAGGAACCGGCCAGTGCGGGCGATTCCCACAAGCATTGGGCCAGGCGCAGGTAGGCGGCCAGCGGCTCCAGCACGTGCTGCCAGGGACGCGTTGCCTGGGGGCGGCGGATACGCAGGGTCTCACCCTTCTCCCAGGCGCGCACGGCGTCGGGCAGCAAGCGGTCTTGCGCCCAGTCGCCGCCGCCAATCACATTGCCCGCGCGGGCGGTGGCCACCGCCACACCCTGGGCTGCAAGAAAGGAATCACGGTAGCTGGCGGTTACCAGCTCCGCCGCCGCCTTGCTGGCGCTGTAGGGGTCGTGCCCGCCCAATGGGTCTTCTTCGCGGTAGGGGTAGGCCCATTCGCGGTTGCGGTAGACCTTGTCGGTGGTGACCACCACGGCCACGCGCACGCCCGCCAGCCCACGGAGCGCGTCCAGCACATGCGCCGTGCCCATGACGTTGGTGGCAAAGGTGTCGAGTGGCGCTGCATAGCCGGGCCGCACCAGCGCCTGCGCGGCCAGGTGCAGCACCACATCGGGCCGGGCGGCGTGCACGCGCAGGGCCAGGGCCGGGGCGTTGCGGATGTCGCAAAAATGGCTCTCCATGCCCGGGCCGCCCTGCCCCAACTGCGCCAGGGTGAACAGGTTGGGCTCGCTAGCAGGGGGCAACGCCACGCCGGTCACCTGCGCGCCCAGGCGTTGCAGCCACAGGGCCAGCCACGCGCCCTTGAAGCCGGTGTGGCCGGTGAGCAACACGCGCTTGCCGCGCCAGAAGTCGGGATCAGGGCACATCGTGGTTTACCAGCACTTCCAGGGGGCGCGGCCCGATTGCCACAGATCTTCGAGCAGATTCTTCTCGCGCAGCGTGTCCATGGGCTGCCAGAAGCCGGTGTGCTCAAAGGCGCGCAGCTGGCCGCTGGTGGCCAGGCGGGCCATGGGCTCCAGCTCCCAGCTGGTGGCGTCGCCGTCGATAAGGTCGATCACCTCGGGCTGCAGCACAAAAAAGCCGCCATTGATCCAGCCACCGTCGCCCCGCGGTTTTTCCTCGAACCCGGCCACGGCGTCGCCATCACGCACCAGGGCACCATAACGGCCCGGGGGCTGCACGGCCGTCACCGTGGCTTGGCGGCCATGGGCGCGGTGGAAGGCAAACTGGGCCGTCATGTCGAGGTCGGCCACGCCATCGCCATAGGTAAAACAGAAGGGCTCGCCTGCAGGCAGGTATTCCTGCGCCCGGCGCAAGCGCCCGCCGGTCATGGTGCTTTCGCCGGTGTCCACCAGCGTCACCCGCCAAGGCTCGGCATGGCGGTGATGCACTTCCATGCGGTTGTTGGCCATGTCAAACGTCACGTCGGACATGTGCAGGAAGTAGTTGGCGAAGTACTCCTTGATGACGTAGCCGCGGTAGCCCAGGCAGATGATGAAGTCATTGACGCCGTGAGCAGAGTACATCTTCATGATGTGCCAGAGGATGGGCCGCCCACCGATCTCGATCATGGGCTTGGGCCGCAGGTGCGACTCCTCCGAAATGCGGGTACCAAGCCCGCCTGCCAGCAGTACAGCTTTCATGCCCGCAGCATAGTGCAGGCCCTCACGGCCAAAAAGGTCCAGTCACAGCAGAAACACCGTCCAAATGAGGCGTTTGCATGCGATGTGGGCGCACGGATGGCGGACACGCTGCGCAAGGGCTCACTTAGATCAATATCAAATTGATRGCGCCACAGTCAATAAATATCAGCACATCGCCACGCCCTGACACAAACCTGGGTATGCATTGCCCCCGGAAGGCCGCTCAGACCCCTTGCTGGGCACCCGAGGGCCATCGGAACACTCCCATCCCCGCGCGCAAGACCACCAACGTCCCATCGGTGGCAGCGGCCAGCGTCCATTCGCCCGAGAAGCAGCCTGTTGACCGCCCTCTTGGGGCATTTCGCGTTCTGCAATCCGATACATTTGCAGTAACCTTCGGTCAATCCGTGGACTGCAGCCCTCCCCAGCGCAGTCGTGCCCCTGCCGCCGCCCTAAACGTCTAAAGCATGTTTGTCATCATCGGTTACGTCGTCTGCCTCGGCTGCATCTTCGGTGTGTACATCATGCACGGAGGCAATATCAGCGTGATTCTCAAGGCACTGCCGTTTGAGATCATCACCATTTTGGGCGGCGCACTGGGCGCGTTTGTGGTGAACAACCAGCCCAAGGTGATCAAGGCCACCTTGGCCGCACTGCCGATGGCGCTCAAGGGTTCCAAATACACGAAAGAGCGCTACATGGAGCTGATGGCGATGCTCTATGACATCCTGCAGAAGGCCCGCAAAG
>NZ_JBGFFF010000143.1:0-11309 GCF_056175785.1 Acidovorax sp. LjRoot204 | reverse complement strand
TCCCTGGATGGTGGCAATGGGCGCTCATTCTGTTTTCTGGGGTGATGGCCACAGCACTCAGCAACCTGATCTGGAACCGGGCAATTGCGTCCATCGGCGTGGCCCGCACGGCAGTTTTTCTCTATTGGGTTCCTGTATTCGGGGTGCTCTTTGCGGCAATGTTGCTGGACGAGCGTTTGACCACGTGGCACCTCGTGGGTTTTGCCGCAGTCATGGCAGGCACTTTTCTTGGCACCAGACCGTCGGTGCCGCCTTCATCGACCTCTTAGGTCTTTCAAACTTCATCATGACTATCAATGAGCCGCTTTTGTTTCAGCCTTTGAGACTTCGAGACCTGCAGCTGAAAAATCGCGTTGTCATCTCTCCGATGTGCCAGCATGCCGCAGATGCTGGGCGCGCTACACCATGGCATATGGTTCACCTTGGGAAGTTCGCGCTCGGTGGCGCAGGTCTCATCTTGACGGAAAGTACTGCTGTCGACCCTCGTGGCCGGATTGGAACTGCGGATTTGGGCTTGTGGGATGACAGACAAATCGAGCCGCTGAAGGCTGTGGTTGATTTCGTGCACRCAAATGACTGTGCGATTGGCGTTCAATTGGCTCACGCCGGCCGAAAGTCTGGTAGCCAGCCGCTTTGGGAGGGCGGTGCTGCATTGACTGACACAGAGATGCAAGCGGATCCAGAGCCTTGGCAGCGCCTCGGCCCAAGCGCACTTGCTGCGGGCCCGGGTTGGTCCCCGCCCCGAGCGATGGATGATCAGGACATTGAGGAGGTCATTCAGCGCTTCGTCGATGCAACTTTGCGGGCAGAAAAGGTCGGCTTTGACGTCGTGGAGTTGCACTTCGGCCACGGCTATCTGGTCGCCAGCTTTCTGTCGCCCAACTCCAACCACCGAGACGATGAGTGGGGCGGAAGCCTGGAAGGTCGCATAAGACTTGCGGTCGAGCTGGCTACCCGAGTGCGGGCGGTTTGGCCTGCCAGCAAGCCGCTCTTCGCTCGGCTGTCCGCTGTGGACGGCAGCGTTGGCGGATGGAGCCTGGAAGACTCGGTTGTCCTTGCTCGCGAATTGGCCAAAGTCGGCGTGGACATCATCGACTGTTCATCAGGCGGGTTGACTGAGGAAACACGCGCACTTCCAGTCCCACGTGGACTTGGCTTTCAGGTGCCATTCTCCGAACGGATCCGAAGTGAAGCCAATGTGCGCACGCAGGCGGTTGGAATGATCGTCGATGCAGATCAGGCAGAGGCAGTACTTCAAGAAGGCAAGGCCGATCTCATCGCTTTGGGTCGAGAGGCGTTGTTCGATCCATATTGGGCTCATCACGCGGCGGATGCATTGGGCGCCGATCCAAACTACCAACGCTGGCCCATTCGTCACGGCGTATGGCTAGCAAAGCGCGCACCTGGTCTGGCGCGAGCACGAGCGCACGTTGCTGAGCAACAGATCTGAAACAAAAAAAGGAGAGGTACGCATATGACGGTACGCATGGGGCTGATCCGAAAAAAGGCCGACTGGATTTTTGAGGATTTCAATTCGTATTGGAGAGATAGCCATGGTGCAATCGCTGGACGGCTACCGAATTTGCGCGAGTATTGRCAAAACCCCGTAATTGATCGACTGCAGCGAGGCATTGACTTTGCGAGGGGACCATGGGATTTCGATGGGTTTTCGCAACTTTCATTTGACGACGCAAAGCAGTCCGATGGTGCTTTCAACGATAGCGATTTGGCCAACGATCTCATCAAGGACGAGCACTATTTCCTGGGCGGCCTGCACATCGTGACCGCCGAACAGTCAGTGGTCATTCCGGTGCCTGAACAGAAAGAGCGGTCCCAGCTCCTAAAACGCATGTCTGTCATCAAGCGCCTGCCGACCCTGAACGAAGAGGACTTCCGCAAGGAGTGGAAGACTCACGGCGACTTGGTTCGCAAGATGTCGGGCGTTAGTGCCTACCGCCAGAATGTGATCACGGGACGGGAGCGAGTAAAAGGGCGCCCCTGTGGCTACAGCGATCTTCCTATCGACGGGATCGTCGAGCTTTGGTTCAAGGACGCGGAGACGCTTAATGCAGCGTTCGGATCTGAGGCTGGCCAGGAAACCATGGCCCACGCGAAGACTTTCCTGTCTGAAATCACGGCGTTCGTGGTAGCAGAGAGGCAAATTGTCTAACCATTAGGACTTCCCATGATGAAGCGCATGACTCTTCTTGCCAAAAGGGATGGTCTGGCTACAAGTGATTTCCGTGCTTATTGGGCGGGGCCCCATGCGCAGCTTGCGCTCGGGATGGACGGAATTGTCAAATACACGCACAACCGGGTGGAGAAGGTTTTGTGGGCGAGCGATGGTGAGCCAGCCTTCAGTGTGGATGGTGTCGTCGAACTGTCGTTTTCCGATTCCGAGGTCATGCGRCAGGCCCAAGCGTCAGCTGTAGGCACCAAATTCATTCCGGCAGACGAGCCGCAGTTCCTAAAAGGGTGGACGTTGTGCGTTGTGGAGGAGCAAGGTGATGAACCTCAAGAGCAACATGCCAAGGTGCTGATTCCGTTCCATGCGCAGCCAGAGGCACGCAATYAGATGTGGGTAGAACTGCAGGGTTTGGAGAAGACCTTCGGGATTCGATCCGTACTGAACTGGACGGTCACGACTGCGCGGCGTGAAAGACTCTGGGCAGAGCCAGTGCCTCCCTCAGGGTTCGTCGCGGTATGGTTCGCCGATGTCGCAACGGCTCATGAAGCTTTCGAGCCCGAATCCCGGCTCCGACCTATCCTTGAGAAGTACACCACCAACGGGGTAGCCTATCTGATTGATCGACTTTGYATTCGGTGATTGCAGCGCGCGGGCGCTTCCAGAAGCACCTTGCGTGGACATGTTGATGAGGGAAGCACGTCTCTGGGCAAATACTCTAGCTCTTGGATATGTTTAGCATCGTAGATCGTGTATCGCTGAAAGCGCCTGCGAGCGAACGCCTTGTGTCGCCAGCGCAAAACTCTGCCCAGTCTTGCATCATCTTGCGTCGTTTATCCAATGCATCGCCGCGGCGGTATGCAGCTTCTACCTTGTTGTCGAGAACGTGAGCCAGCGCTTGTTCAGCGATATCCCGAGGGTGATTGGTGAGTTCACCTGCCCAATCGCGGAACGTAGAGCGGAATCCGTGGGGCACTGCATCCACCTCCATGCGACGCAGCACAGAAGTCAATGCCATATCCGAGAGAGCTTTCCCGCTTTCGGTTGAAAAGACCAGATCAACATCTGCCTTCTTGGGGAGCTTTTTCAGAATTGCCAGTGCGAAGCTGGACAAGGGTACGCGATGCTCTTTGCCTGCCTTCATGCGTTCAGCGGGAATTGTCCAGACGGAAGCGTCAAGGTCAAACTCATCCCATCGAGCACCTCTCACCTCACCACTGCGTGAAGCGCAAAGAATCGCAAACTCCAGCGCACGCGCAGCGAGACCTTCTCGGCGACGAAGCGCATTCATGAACTCAACCATCTTGGCGACTGGAAGTGCGCGATGGTGTTCAACCTTCTGGATCTTTCCTGGAGCGGGCAGTAGCTTGTCGAGGTGGCCCTTCCAGCGTGCTGGGTTGTCGCCAGTCCGATATTTGCGAACGGTGGCCCAGTCGAGCACGCTCTCGATACGTCCACGCAGGCGCGTGGCGGTCTCGGTCTTTGTTTTCCAGATGGGCTCCAGAACCTTCAATACGTGGTCTTGTCCGACATCCTGGACCAGAAGATCTCCGAGGTGTGGGTATGCATAGGTTTCCAGGGTTGCACCCCACTGGGCTCGGTGCTTGGGGTTCTTCCAACCCTCGCCATGGGCCTCGATATAGGCAAGAGCTGCCTGTTTGAATGTCTTCTGCGTTGCCTGCTGCGCCTTGAGGCTGCTGGCGATTGCCAGACGCTGCACGATGGGATCGATACCTTGGTCAATCTGCTCTTTGGCTGCGCGGGCCTTCTCCTTGGCTTTGGCCAAAGGCACTTCCGGAAAACCGCCAAGACCCATGTGCCTGCGTTTGTTTCCCACCATGGTTCGTAGGACCCAGGACCTTGCGCCCGACTCCACTACATAAAGGTACAGGCCCGCCACGCCGCCCACGGCATGGTGTCCCACCTTCGTCAGGCGCCCAACCTCCAAGGCCGACAGTTCTTTCGCTTTGCGTGCCATCTTTCGAATCCCAAAGTCACATCCTTGATGTCAGCGAGCCCGGCAAAGAGTTCTCTGATGTCAAATTGTGCCGCGTTTTTATCCGCCATGGTATCTACCATAAAAGATCCGATTGAATCAGATTTGGCTGGACTGATTTGGACTTTGAAATCTAGAAGTTCTCGAAAAAACCTATATAAATCAGCGGTCTAGGTCTTGAGTTTGGATTGATTTGGACTTCGTTGGAAGTTCGGCGGACGGACTCCGTTTCCGCCAAGATAAGCCCCAAGCGTTCAACGCGCTTGGGGCTTTTTCTTTGTCAAGTCTGTCTGTTCGCCGCATATCGGTTGAGGAATGGCCTTGCGCATAGGTGATTCCCGAATACCCAACCGATCACGTTTCGCGCCCAATCGTGGGGTCCTAAGAGCCTTGCTCGCTTTCTTGGGGACATGGATCAGATCCCGCCCGCTGTTTGGATTGCGGAGGGCCTGTGTCCTGGTGAACTCTGGCAAGGTTTCAGCCCGCCCTGTGCGGGCTTTTTTTTATTGTGTACTTCAAGCCGAGGGCGCTGCGCCGTGATAGCGGCCCAAAGCCGACATGGAGCGCGCAAGTGCTGGCCAGTGGCCCTGTATGCTGACAGTGGTACTGATGCCTACAGGGAAGAAGGGCCCCCATGACGCACCATCGTGACGTGCAAGTTCGCGAGCTCAGCCTGGCATTCAACGATCTCGACTTTTGTTATCTACCCAGGGCTGCGGGCTCCGCGCCTTCTCATTGCGCCGATTTTTTGTGCACGGTCGATGCTTCCAGGTTTTTTTCCAACGGAGGCCATCACATCGTTTTTGCGCTCGATTGCGAGGGTGGGCAGGGCGGCTACAACCCCCACTGCGGGCCCATCTTGCGGTACGGCAAGAACCTGTGGTCGGCTGCGCGTGGTTTCATCATTTTTGGCGATGGTGCGGTGATGGCGGAGGGGTGGAACGGTACCGCCATGCCGGCATTGGCCGTCATTGCCGATACCGTAGGCGCGGGTTTCGATCCAGTTCGACACCCGGTGTTTACGCTGCGCATCAGCGCAGGTTATCGGCGCGGTGCTTTTGCGAACAGCATGCGGATTGAGATCCGCTTGGGTGAATCAGCAAAGGGCGCTTTGCTGTTTGCTGGAGGCATTGACGGGGCCGCGTGGGGGTGGAGTTGGAGGGGCGGCTCCAAGGCTGCCATGGGGGGCATCGCTGCCGGCTTTGTGCCTCCAGTTGCCACCGGTTGCGTGGAAGAATTGCTGCCACGCAGTGCGTCTCATGCTGCGCTGGTGATGTCCCGTTTCAAATTCAGGATACATCCACCCAGTACGGCCCCCTAGTCAGTAAATCGCAGGCGTGAGTGGCTCAGCATGGACACGCGCAAGCACCTATCTCGGTGCCGTGAAATGGTCGGCGCCTTCGTTACTCACTCGTCGATCGAAGCACTCCACCGGCTGCCCCAATCGCTTCCCTTATTGCTCACCTTGTCGATCTCGCGGCGGTCGCGTTTGGTTGGGCGACCTTCTTGCAATGTCGCCGCTGGCTCGGGGGCCAAGCGGCGCAGTTCTGCGGCCTTTTCGCGGGCGGCGATGCTGTCAGGGGTTTCTTCGTACAGTTGCTGGGCCACTGGCGCGGGGCCTCGGGCACCGCTCAGGCCCCGTACGAGTACGGTGCGTGCCACGGGGCCCTGGCGCAGCGCTACGGTGTCGCCGCAGCGCAGGTCGCGTGCAGGTTTGGCCAGCTGGCCATTGACAGTGACCCGGCCCTTGCCGATCTCTTCGGTGGCGAGGCTGCGGGTCTTGTAAAAGCGGGCGCACCAGAGCCACTTGTCCAGGCGCATCGTCTCCAAGGTATTCATGGGCGAGATTGTGCCGTCTAGGCCGCGGGTGTGCTGTCGGTCAAGGGCGCAGGCAGTGGCAGGCGAACCACGGCGTCCAGCCCTGTCACCTTGTGGCCTTGCACCTGGTTTGTCAGTGTGATGTTGCCTTCCAGGGCCTGCACGATCTCATGGCAAATGGCCAGGCCCAGGCCGCTGCCGGTGCGCACGTCTCCTGCAGAAAAGGGCTGGAACAGGCGTGCCGCCAGCTCGTCATCAATGCCGGGGCCGTGGTCGCTGATCGTCAGCGCCGCATGCCGCCCGTCGCTGCGCAAGTCCACGGTCAACTCACTGCCGGGCGGTGCGTGGCGCACGGCGTTGTGCAGCAGGTTGCGGCTCAGTTCGCGCAGCATCCATTCATGCGATTGCACCAGGGTTGGCTCGGTGTGGATGCCAAAGTCCAGATCGCGCTGAGCAATCAGTGGCGAAATCTCCAGCGCCACGGCACGCAGAATGTCATCAAAGCGGGTGGCTGGTGGAGCGCTTTGTTGGCGCAGCTGCTCCACCTTGGCCAGGGCCAGCATCTGGTTGGCGAGCTGGGTGGCGCGGTCCACGGTGTCGCTGATCTCGTGCAGGGCTTGTTGCGGCTCCACGTCGCCGTGCAGCGCCGATTGCACCTGGGTCTTGAGCACGGCCAGCGGTGTGCGCAGCTGGTGGGAGGCATCGCGCACAAAGCGCTTTTGGTGCCGCAGCAGGTGACGCAGGCGCTGCATGACCTCATTGGTGGCGTCCACCAGCGGCTGCAGCTCGCGTGGGGCGAGCGGGGCTGCGATGGGGCTCAGATCCCCCTCGCGCCGGGCCTGCAACTGCTGGCTGAGTTGCCGCACGGGCTGGGTGGCGCGCTGCACCACCAACACCACGGTAAAGGCCACCACGGCGATCAACAGCGCCTGTCGCAACAGGGTGTTCCACAGGATCTGCAGTGCCAGGGTTTCGCGCACCTCCAGCGTCTCCGCCACCTGGATCACGGCCATCGCCCGGCCTTCGGAGCTGGCCACCGGTTGCAGCAGCACCGCCACGCGCACATCGCGGTCACGAAATCGATCATCGTAAAAGTCCACCAGAGCCGCATAGGGAGGGCGGGCAGGAATGCTGCCGTGCCACACCGGCAGGTCCTCAAAGCCCGACACGATCTCGCCCTTGAGGGTCGAAACGCGGTAGAACATCTGGCTCTGGTTGTCGGCCTCAAAGGCCTCCAGGGCCGAATAAGGAACGATGGCGCGCAGCTGCGCTGCGTCGTCAAAGCCTTTCACATCGAGCTGTTCGCTGATGCTTTTGGCGGATGCCAGCAAGGTGCGGTCATACGCGGTGTTGAGCGAGGCCAGCGTCTGGTGGTACAGGCTCCAGGTGTTGAAACCGATGAACAGGGCTACAGGCAGCAAGATGCCCAGCAGCAGGCGCCGCCGCAGCGAGTGGTGGCGCACTCCATCTTCGCTCATGCGTCGGCCCGCAGCAGGTAGCCCAGGCCGCGCAGTGTCATCAGGGTCAGGCCTGTGCCCGCCAGCTTCTTGCGCAGCCGGTACACCACGACCTCGATGGCTTCGTACTGCACGTCGAGCTGGCCCGGAAACACCAGCTCATACAGTCGCTCCTTGGTCACGGCATGCCCGGGCTGTGCGAGCAGGGCGTGCATCAGTGCCAGCTCGCGCGGGGTCAGCTCCATCACCTCGCCGTTCAGGTACAGCGCGCCGCTGTCCTTGTCGTAGCGGATGGCTCCGATCTGCACAGTGCTGGGTGCCAGCGGCGCTACGGCGGGATCTGCGCTGCGGCGCACCAGCGCGCGCAGGCGTGCCTCCAGCTCGTCCAGATCGAACGGTTTGGGCAGGTAGTCGTCGGCGCCAGCGTTCAGCCCCACTACGCGGTCGCCCACGGTGCCACGTGCCGTCAGGATCAGTACGGGGGTGCGCAGGCCACGTGATCGCGCCTGCTGCAGCACCTGCAAGCCGTCCAGGCCCGGCAGAGTGAGGTCCAGGATGACGGCGTCGGGCTGCAGGGCGGTCCATTGGCTCAGCGCTGCGCGTCCGTCGCCCACTGCGGTCACTTCCATGCCACGCCGGGTCAGTGCGCGGTGCAGCGTGGCCTGCATGGTGGGGTCGTCTTCTACAAGGAGCAATTGCATGCGCGGCACCATAGCACCGTCTCATTGGGCCGTGTGCATGAGTGTTTTCCCTGAGTCTGAGGACAGCCGTTTGACAGGCAGCGCGCGCATCATCGGGCGGTTCGCAAACCTTATCAGGAGACAGACACCATGCGTCGCGATACCTTTCTGAAATCACTGGCCGCCCTGGCCGCTGCGGGTGCGTTGCCCGTGTCGGCCCAGACGGCAGCGGCCCTCAAGATGATGATTCCCGCCAACCCCGGGGGCGGTTGGGATTCCACCGGTCGCGCGCTGGGCAAGGCGATGCAGGATGCGGGCGCCGCATCGTCGGTGTCCTACGACAACAAGGGCGGCGCAGCGGGCGCGATTGGCCTGGCCCAGTTCGTCAACGCCAGCAAGGGCGACCCGAACGCGCTGATGGTGATGGGCGCTGTGATGCTGGGCGGCATCATCACCGGCAAACCACCGGTGGGCTTGGACAAGGTTACGCCCCTGGCGCGCCTGACCAGCGAATACAACGTGTTTGTGCTGCCCGCCAACTCGCCTTTCAAGACCATGAAGGATGTGGTGGAACAGCTCAAGAAGGACCCCGGCAGCGTGAAGTGGGGTGGCGGCTCGCGCGGCTCTACCGAGCACATTGCAGCCGCCATGATCGCCCGCGAAGTGGGCGTGGACCCCGCCAAGATCAACTACGTGGCGTTCCGTGGGGGCGGTGAGGCCACTGCAGCCATCCTGGGTGGCAACGTGACGGTGGGCGGCAGCGGCTACAGCGAGTTCTCCGAGTACATCTCTGCCGGCAAGATGCGCGCAGTGGGCGTGACCTCGGGCACCCGCCTCAAGGGCGTGAACGTGCCCACACTCAAGGAGCAGGGCATCRACGTGGARATCGGCAAYTGGCGCGGCGTGTACGGCGCKCCYGGCATCACACCCGAACAGCGCAAGGCCTTGATCGATGCGCTGGCCAAGACCTTCAAGCACAAGGCCTGGCAGGACGCGATGGAAAAGAACGGCTGGACCCCCGCATGGATGGCCGGCGACGAGTTCGGCAATTTCGTGGATGCCGAGTTCGCCAGCATGCGCGCCACGATGGCCAAGTCCGGAATGATCTGATCCCGAAGCAAGGCGCGGCAGCCGTCGTTTCTGCCTCTGGGCAGGCGGCGCGCCCGTGCATTGGTTGGTGCGAAGGAAAAAACATGACACAACAACATTCATCGCGCTCCAAGCCCTTGCAGACCCTGATCGGGGTCGGGCTGGTGGTGCTCGCGCTGGGTCTGGCCTGGGGGGCCAGCTCGGTCAGTTCAGAAGCGGGCTATGGTGGCGTGGGCCCCAACTTCTTTCCCTGGGTGGTCAGCATTGCCATCCTGATCTGCGGCGTGCTGTGCGTGGCACATGCGCTGAGCGGGGGGTTTCGGGAGCTGGAAGAGGGCTCCGGCGACGAGCGCGCCCACTGGAAGGGCTTCATCTGGGTGTCGGCAGGGCTGTTGCTCAACGCCCTGCTCATCACCACGCTGGGCTTCATCCTGAGCTGTGCGTTGTGCTTCGTGCTGTCGGTGCGGGGTTTCAAGAGCTCGGAAGGTGAACTCGACCTGCGCCTGCAGGCCTGGATCAAGGATTCCTTCATCGGTATCGCGGTAGCGGCCCCGGTGTACTGGATGTTTACGCAACTGCTGGCCATCAACCTGCCCGGCCTGACCAACACGGGGTGGCTGTAAAGCCTGCACGCCATGGAAACCTTAAACCTTTTGATGCAGGGTTTTGCCACCGCGGCAACACCCATCAACCTGATGTGGGCCTTTGTGGGCTGCATGATCGGCACCGCCGTGGGCGTGTTGCCAGGCATCGGCCCCGCAGTGGCTGTGGCCATGCTGCTGCCCATCACCGTCAAGGTCGAGGCCACGGCCTCGATGATCTTCTTTGCGGGCATCTATTACGGCGCCATGTATGGCGGTTCCACCACGTCCATCCTGCTCAACACCCCGGGTGAGGCCGGGTCCATGGTCACGGCCATGGAGGGCAACAAGATGGCAAAGCATGGCCGCGCTGGTGCGGCCCTGGCCACGGCCGCCATCGGTTCGTTTGTGGCGGGCACCATCGCCACGGTGCTGGTGACCTTCTGCGCGCCGCTGGTGGCCGAATACGCCATCCGCCTGGGCCCGCCAGAGTATTTCATGCTGATGGTGCTGGCCTTCACCACCGTGAGTGCAGTGCTGGGCAAGAGCACGCTGCGTGGCATGGTGGCGCTGTTTGTGGGCCTGGCCATGGGCTTGATCGGCATCGACCAGATCACGGGCCAGGCGCGCTACACCGGTGGGGTGCCTGAGCTGATGGATGGCATCGAAGTGGTGCTGATCGCCGTGGGCCTGTTTGCGGTGGGCGAGGCGCTGTACAACGTGATGTACGAAGGCAAGTCCGACGAAACCCAGAACCGCCTGACCAGTACCCACATGACCAAGGAAGAGTGGAAGCGCTCCTGGCCCGCATGGTTGCGCGCCACGGCCATCGGGTTTCCGTTTGGCACCGTGCCTGCCGGTGGCAGCGAGATTCCAACCTTCCTGAGCTATGCCGCCGAGAAGAAACTGAGCAAGCACAAGGAAGAGTTTGGCACCACGGGCGCCATCGAAGGCGTGGCAGGCCCCGAGGCCGCCAACAACGCGGCCATCACGGCCACGCTGATCCCGCTGCTGACGCTGGGCATCCCCACGTCGAACACCACGGCCATTCTGCTGGGCGCGTTCCAGAACTATGGCATCCAGCCCGGCCCGCAGCTGTTCGACACCAACGGCGCGCTGGTGTGGGCGCTGATCGCGTCGATGTACATCGGCAACGTGATGCTGCTGRTCCTGAACCTGCCGCTGGTGGGCCTGTGGGTGAAATTGCTGAACATCCCGAAGTCGTACCTGTACGCGGGCATTTTGGTCTTCTCCACCCTGGGTGTGTATGGCATGCGCCAGAGCGCATTCGACCTGGTGCTGCTGTACGCGATCGGCCTGCTGGGTGTGGTGATGCGCCGCTTTGACTTCCCCGCCGCGCCGGTGGTGGTGGGCATGATCCTGGGCCCCTTGGCTGAGGCACAGATGCGCAATGCGGTGTCGATTGGCGAAGGCAAGTGGACGATTTTCCTGGAGCGCCCCGGTTCGGTGACCCTGATCGTCATCGTGCTGGCCGTGCTGATC